>QHOF01000367.1:586-3658 GCA_003219335.1 Verrucomicrobiota bacterium
ATGCCCAATGTCGGCGACGGCCATTGGGTGATGCTAACGCCGCTGTCGCCCGGCTCGCACACCCTTCATTGGAGGGCTGAAGTAACCGGGGGCCCCTTCGCGGGCGAAGTCATTGAAGTGACCTATCACTTGACGCAGGAGTAGCTGAAGAACCCTCTGCCACAAAAAGTCGTGGGCAGGCAGTAAAGCAGCTCCCCATGCGAATTATGAAAGCCAATTGCCAATGAAAAGACAGATCAGTTGAACGGCAGTCTGGACTGGCAGCGGAATGATCGCCTGGGGCGGATATAATGATATCAGCTATCTCAATACCGGCGGCAGATAGGGAGAGGAAAGGGGGTCAAATCTAAACATTTGACATTCGCGAGCTGAATCTTGTTCTTGTTAGATCTATGGGCAGTCGTCTCAAGAGCTACGGAGTCTATGCGATGGTCATTGTTTTAACTGCCTGCCAGACGCCAACAGCGTGAAATCAGACCCCCGCGTCTCGCTAAAACCAAATTTTGATGACTCCGCTTTTATCGGTGACTTGCGAGGGAGGTAACCGGATCACACTCGCCAAGAATGCGTCTTTAAAAAGCGCAATTTTTGACGGCGGATGCTCATTAGAAATACGAACATAAGACACTGAACTCATGCAGATCGGTAGTCGATCTACGGAGTACGGTCTCACTGGGGGCTTTTTCCGGATCTGCCAACTCCTCTTCCTTGTGTACTCCGGCCAGGCAAAAACCTTAGTGTCGCATCTGTCGACGGTGCAACGACTAGAAATGCCAACTTGGATCTCCCAAATCGGTTCTACTGCTATCAGTGCCCTCACTATTGTCGCGGTGTTTGTCGCAGGGCTAATGCTCGATTTATTGGCGGTGTACTTCCGACCGACGGAGATGCGCGTCTTCCATCAACACTTAGTCCACAACCGCGACTGGTTGGGTCAGCTGATTGCGGATCACAAAGGCTACTGTGAAGCCGACTACGAAGAGTTCGAGCGTCAGTTTGGCGGGGCTTCGCTTGCCAAGGACACGATGGCCGGATTTGGAGTGTTCCTCTTCTGGAATCGACAGCGACGACAGCGATACGTCGCTGCTGTGAAGCGAGCGTGGGGTGGGGTTAGGACGTCCCTATGCACGATTGTGGAGCTTTTTCGCGTCCTACGTTCTCGCAAAGAGAAATGGGGTCGCGTCTAAACATTTAACATTTCGCGCGTCGGCTACCGATTTTCAGCCGGCTGAGCGGGGAAAGCACAGGTCAGAGGAGTGCGCTCGGCTCGAGAACGGACGTGCCCGATGAAGATGCCAATTCAATGGTGGATGAGATCGACCCATGGCAGCCGTTCCTCCGGATAAACATCCTTCGTGGGCGGGAAATCTTCCGGATTATCGAGACTTACAGTATTAATATCGATCTCATCGGGTCGTTTGTCGTGCTCGTAGGTCAGAGAGGTTCCACAGCGATCGCAAAACGTACTCCACGCTCCCGTCTCCGTCTGATATCGGCGTGGCGTTCCTTTCTCGAATTGGAACTGAGAACGCTTTACCGTGATCCAGGCTACTGCCTGAGCTCCAGCGGCTCGCCGGCAGTTTCCACAATGACAATTCGTCCGAACACGGACCTTGGGCGAGGCGCTGAAACGCACCTCGCCGCAATAACAGCCACCGGTAATTTTATTCTTTTCCATTGGACATGGTCCTCGTGAAAGAGTGCGCCGTCTAGTTCCCGCATATCGACCATTCCCCCGCACTGCTTGCGTTCATAGAAGTAATTTTTCTCCGTCTCGCTTAATTCGTTAAAGTCAGCGGCGTTCATTATCATCTCTTCCGCGACCGTCAGGAATTTCGACACCCATCGTCCGACCGCGTCGCTTTTGAAAAACCGCGCGCCCGCATCTTTCGAAGCGATGGGAGGACGCATCGCACTCCAAAAGCGCTTCGCGCAAAAACTAAACCGACTGCTGAATTCTGACCTCTGACTTCTATCCCCTACTCCCAGCCGATCTGTCGCCCTTTGTTTTGTTCTTCCAGCCAGCTCATCAGCAGCTTGAAGTATTCCATCATCGCGGGCGTGGAGATATCTTCGCCGGTCACTTCCTTCAAAACCTTGCGCCAATCTTGTAGTCGAAGCATTACTGTAGCCTCTCGAACAGAAGCGTCAGAAAGCAAGCACCCGCCGCTATTCAACGAGCATGGAATTCGTCGCCGCGCTCGAGCGCCAGTTCAGCTTTCAGATTCTCCAAATCGCGACCAACACTCGCGATAGCCGCGAGTTTGCCGGGAGATCGGAAAATCACGGAAGCGTCTTTGGATTTCAAATCGCCGGAAACATTCGCGCGAGCTTCGCCGCTGCCGTGGCCGACGTAGCGGATGTGCAGATCGAAATGGTTACTCCAGAAAAACGGCGGCATAACGAAGGGCTGACGCGCGCCAACAACGTTGCGCGCAGCGGTCTGGCCCTGCCGTTGCGCGACGACCCAGTGCTCCACCCGGATGCGCC
Source organism: Verrucomicrobiota bacterium (assembly GCA_003219335.1). Classification (GTDB taxonomy): domain Bacteria; phylum Verrucomicrobiota; class Verrucomicrobiia; order Chthoniobacterales; family UBA10450; genus Udaeobacter. The sequence continues at coordinate 3,077 of QHOF01000367.1, forward strand.
CCGCGCGCGGATCGGGCCAGCGCGCGATGTCGCCAGCGGCAAAGATTCCCGGCACATTTGTCTCCAAAAATTCGTTGACCACCACGCCGTCGTCCGTCGCGAGGCCCGCTTTCTCGGCCAGCGTGGTGTTTGGACGCACGCCGATCCCCACAACCACCAGATCGCACTCCAATTTCGTTCCGTCGTCGAGTTGCACCTGTTGATCTTTAATCGCCGACGGCGTTCTACCGAGATGAAATTTTACGCCGTGCGCCTCGTGCGTTTCCCGAATCAGATTTCCAAGGTCGCGTCCGAGAATTTTCTCCAGCGGGAGCGACTCTTTTCCGACTACGGCGACTTCGAGTTTGCGCTCTCGAAGTGACGCGGCCACTTCCAGCCCAATGAAGCTTGCGCCGATCACCACTGCGCGCTTCGCGTTTTTCGACTTGTTGATGATGCGCCGGCTGTCAGTCAGCGTCCGCAAATAACAAACATGCGGTAGATCGTCGCCTGGAATAGCGAGGCGCAAAGGCTCGGCGCCAGTCGCCAGCAACAGCGCGCCGTAGCCTAACGAATGGCCATCCGAGAGCGTCACCTGTTTCG
>QHOF01000345.1 GCA_003219335.1 Verrucomicrobiota bacterium
GAGCCAAGAATGCTAAAGGCTGGAACCGCTCTGTCAGACCCGACACTCCTCCCAGATGAACCGGTTCTGAAAACCGATTTGGATGTATTCAGGGGCGCGGGTGGGAGTTGGGGCGTCAACCTGAGCCCGGAAAGCGGCTTCCCTTCTATTGTCGTCCCTGCCGGGTTTACCAGAGTGGTTTATGATCGGGCGCCAGATCCAACGGACCCCAACGGAAGCAGGCTCGTCGGTCCTACGCCGGCCCAGCTGCCGGTCGGTATGGAATTCGTCGGCCGACCATTCGCGGAAGCCAAGCTCTTGGATATCGCCTCCGCGTACGAAAAATTCACACATCACCGCCGCCTACCGGCAAGCTTTGGACCTTTGCCGGGAGAACCGTAAGATATGGGACCGTGTCAGAGAATGCGAGTGTGCGGCATTCAGCATAAGGAGAGATGAGAGTCGTGGAGGCGTTCTGATGGTCAGCATGCGTCATTGACTCATTCGAACGTCTAGGCACTTTCGATTGATCAACTAAGAGCCGGCGTTGTTGCACAATCAGTCCAATTTTCTCCATCGCTTCAGCCACGCCCAAGTGGTACAGCTTGAATAATTAATATCCGTACCTGCTACCTTTTCTGTTTTAGCCGGGGCTAGGGATCGGATTGAGAAACTCTGGCGACATTAGTTACTTTCTTTTTAGGCGTCGCGATAAACCCATGAACTCCCTCGCCATCTGCGTAAAATCCTATGATCTGGCCACGTTTGTTTATTCCGAGGGCGACCGTTTCAAAAGCGTCGGGGAAATCAATAGAAGTGAACACTCCGTTTTTGTAGATATATCCATGAATCCTGACTTCATCATCTTGGTAGATCCCGACGATGTGGCGGCGATCATTGATGCCTAGCGCAGAGGTGTTAGAAGCGCCGGGAAAGGAAACATCAATGGTGGTGAACTCGTTGCCGTTATCGATAAAACCGTGAAGCCCGTTTGTATCTTCGTAGAATCCCACAATGTCGCCAACACTATTGATCCCAGTGGCCGAGGTGGCAAAAGCTTCAGGGACATCGATGGAGGTGAACAGGCCATTATCATAAACAAACCCATGCTGTTCATTGCTAGAAGGGTTATCGAGGTATTCCCCTACGATCTGGCCACGATTATTAATGCCGTTCGCCCTGGTCAGAAAGACGCCGGCCGAGGGAACATCAATTGACGTAAATACATTCTTTTTACTTCTGTAAATAAAGCCATGTTGTCCCTGGCTCAGATATGAGCCCACAATCTGGCCATGGTTATTGATCCCGAAGGCTATAGTGTCTGAACCATCAGGGAAATCGATTGTGGTGAATTCTATTCCGTTGTAGACGAATCCATGGTTAGGACCGAAGAGCTCATCGGCATACGCCCCTACGACTTGGCCACGATTGTTTATTCCTTCGGCAACAGTGAAAACCGCGTTAGGGACATCGATCGGATCGAAAACGTAGGAGGCCGCCCGGCCGGCAGTAGAAACGCTTAACAGCAACCCTAGCGTCAATAAGACACGTACCAAGCAGCGACGCATAACGCTCCTCCTCTTGATGGTAGTAAACCGGTGATTTCCTTTAAACCCGCCGAAGCTACCTTTAACCGAATGGCTTAGTCAAGGATAAAAGTGATAAAGTGACTCAATAGTTCTAGCAGCCTTGACTGATCACTCCTGAAAGTTAATGCTGACTGGCTCTCCACAGGCGCTGCTACAAAGGCGAAAAGAAAAGGTAAAAAAAGATTGAGCCGTGTCCTAATCGGTGCCGGATTTAGGTGTCGAGATTTTAAATGATTTTGAATCCAGCTTATAGAGTTGCATTTTGCGGGAGAGCGTCCGCAGTCCGATTCCACAGCTCTTTGCGGTCGGCCCGACTTTTCCTCCGAAGGCATTCAGTTTTTGGGTAAGATATTGCTTTTCCTACTCCCTCATCCATTCATCCAGAGGGCGGCCCTGCCTTCGTTCGGCTGACGGTCATACGCGAGATCAGGCAGGTCCACCACTTCAATGATATGTCCCGTAGCCGAGACGATCGGCTCGAGCACGTTTTGAAGCTCCCTGATGTTGCCCGGCCAGGTATACTCCATCAAAACATTCATGACTTTCTTGGAGATGGCGTTGATACCCTTTGCCGAAGCAATCGGATGATGACGCAGAAAATCATGGACCAGCAGCGGAATATCGACCTTTCGTTGACGCAGAGGCACCAGATGAACGGGAATCACGTTGATCCGATAATAAAAGTCCGACCGCATCTTACCCTCAGTCACCATTTCCTTTAACGGAACATTGCTCGCCGCTATCACACGCATGTCCACGTGAAGGCTAACAAAGCGTTGTAAAAGTGACAGGTCAAATCGTGGGGAATTCCCAAATAGCATTTTAGGCGATTCCTGCTTGATGAAAAGAGGCGTCCTAGTTAGGTCCGCCTGCTTCTCATCGCCGATTTCGATCAGCGGCAGCGTAAGCGTATCGACGATCGGGAATGAGGGGAAGAGTGCTTCGAGGTCATTCTTTGCTAGCAACCATTTTAGGTGCGGAACTAATTCGTCGTTAATGCCAATGCCCGAGAGCACCGAGCCTTTGGTATATAAGACCAAAGATGGGTGTTAATTCATACTTGACACATAGTGTCACTTTGTGGCAAAGATACAATCCTGTTTTATTTGGTAGAGCCACGCACTCGGCCGCGCGAGATTCGTGAAGGGTAGAAGTCATGCATTCTGTTGACCCGGCCAAACACGTTCAACATCAACACTAAAAGCGACGATTGTATCTACACAACCGAGCACCCCATTCAAAAGGGGAGATTCGTCTCATATGTATAATGAACATTTCGGGTTTGTAGAGTCACCCTTCACCGCCACTGCAAATTCCCGCTTCTTCTATAGCAACGATCTGTATCAGGAAGCATTTGCCAATCTGCGCTACGGTATTGAGTGGAAGAAGGGCTTGATCGTCATGACCGGCGAGGTCGGAACGGGAAAGACAACCCTGCTGTGTAAAATGATGCGCAGTTTAAAACCAACAACTCACC
>QHOF01000346.1:0-417 GCA_003219335.1 Verrucomicrobiota bacterium
AGTTGATGTTGTGGCAGCCGCTCTCTTGCAGATCGAGCATCATTTGCGCTAGCTCGGCCGCGGTCACTTCTGCGCCTTCGCCGAACTGGCTGGTCTCAAAGTTTTGGCAAAACACGCACCGCAGATTGCACCAGCCAAAAAAGATCGTCCCCGAGCCGTTCCAGCCGCGCAGACAATCTTCCTCTCCAAAATGCGGAAAGGCGCTGGCGACGCGCGCGAGCCGGCCGCTCTTGCACACGCCGATCTTGTTGTTGAACCGGTCGATCTCACAGTCGCGGGGACAAACTTTGCACGAGCGCAGCGACTCGATCGCCTCCTCGGCGCGCTGGTGGAGAACGCCTTCCTCGAACGCCTTCAGGTACGCCGGAACAAAATCCTTGCGCGAGAGGACGAAGCGACCGCCGCCGTTCAACTCAC
>QHOF01000346.1:508-3591 GCA_003219335.1 Verrucomicrobiota bacterium
CGTTGCGAATTGTGATAAGCTACGGGTGATGGCAGCCAACACCGAAAAAGAGTTGAGTGAATCGCTGCGCGCTTTATGACTGAAGGCAGTGGCCGCGATTGAGCTGCGCAATTTCGGTTACGCAATTTCGCTCTTGCAGGACATTCTCAAGCAGGAGCCGGAGTTTCTGACGGGCCGCCAACTGTTGCGGCGCGCGGCGGTGACGAGAAGCAAATCGACAAGGAAAAGTTTTTTCAACATCTCTACTGCGCCGATCGCGGTCATGAAGGGGCAGCGCGAAATCAAAAAGGACCCGAAACGCGCCATTGAAATGCTGGAGAAAGTTCTGGAAGACGAGCCTTACAATCGCCAGGCGAATTTGGTTTTGAAAGAAGCTGCGCTGGCAGTCGGCTGGCCGGAGATCGGGGTTTTCGCGCTCCGGACGCTACTCGAAGAAAATCCCCGCGACGTCAAGCTGCTGCACGAGCTGGGGCGCTTGTATCATCAACTCGGAGACAGCGACCAGGAAGTGGAGGTCTATAATCAAATCACGGAGATCGCTCCGCTCGATGCCGAAGCGCTGCGCCTGTGCAAAGACGCGTCAGCACGCGCATCCATGAAGAGAGGCGGATGGACGCAGGCTAAAAGTTATCGGGACCTGATCAAGGACAAAGAGGAAGCAGTTTTACTGGAGCAACAGAGCCGGATGCGCTTGACCGGCGAAGCGCTGGATCAACAGATTGCCGAAACGTACGCGCGTCACCAGGCGGAGCCGGCAAATGTTGATCTTGCGCGACGCCTGGGCGCGTTGAACGAGCAAAAAGAGGATTTCCCGACGGCGATCACTTGGTACCAGCGTGCTGCCGATCTGACCAAAGGCGCAGACACTGGACTGGCCCGAAAAGTTTCCGATTTGAAAATCAAATGCCTCGAACGGGAGATTGCCGCGCACGAGGAATTTCTCTCGACGCGCGATGCAACAGACGAGTTGTACGCAAAGAAGTCCGGCGAACTAAAGGCCGCCAAAGCCAGGCGCGCAGAAATCCTCATAGCCGATGCGCGGGAGCGCGTCGCAAGGAATCCGACGGATCTCCAGCTTCGATTTGAACTAGGTGAGCACCTGCTCAATGCCGGCCAGTTTCGCGAGGCGGTGCCGGAGCTGCAGCGCGCACGGCAAAACCCGCATGCGCGCTTGAAAGCGATGAACCTGCTCGGTTGCTGTTATGCCGAGCTTGGAATGCTTGATCTGGCCATGAAGCAACTGGAGGAAGCGTCGAAAGAAATTCTAACAATGGACACGATGAAAAGAGAAATCGTGTACAATCTAGGACTGGTTTACGAGCGGATGGGCGAACGGGAGAAATCACTCGCCTGTATGAAGCAGATTTACGAAGTTGATTACGGCTACAGGGATGTGGCGCAACGAGTAGAAAGCTCCTATGAGCAGAATGTCCCGCAGGCCTGACCATTGAAGTGTCTCATTCATTGCAGTTACAATCGGCCAACATGAAGAAGATCGTTTTCACCAATGAAGCACCAGCTGCGATCGGCCCCTACTCGCAAGCGGTGCGCCGCGGAAGTTTGCTCTTTTGCAGCGGCCAGATCCCGCTCGACCCGAAGTCGGGCGAAATTGTTTCCGGGGACATCGCGACGCAGACCCGGCGAGTGCTCGACAACATTGCGGCTGTTTTGAGAGCCGAGGGGCTCACTTTCGACAATGTTGTCAAGACCACCATTTTCCTCACCGATCTACGCGATTTCCAGACCGTCAACGAAGTTTATAGCTCGTATTTCAAGGAGCAGCCACCTGCACGTTCCACCGTCCAGGTTTCCGCTCTGCCTAAAGGAGCCAAGGTGGAGATTGAAGTTATCGCCGCAGCAGAAGAAGCCGAGCAAACGGCATACGACACCTCCGGGTGAACACTGAGATTTTGATAGCGAAAATTTTTCTGCGTGGGGAGCGCGAGCATTCTGCTCGCTGCCGCCGGCATTCTGCCGGGGGCTTCCTCAAGAACGGGCGTTTCAAGCTGTCCGGCAACATGCCGGACAGAGCGGGCAAAATGCCCGCGCTCCCCAGATGAGCGAAGATCTCCTCGCCCTGTTCCGGAAAACTGGCGCGCTGCTGGATGGCCATTTCATTTTGCGCTCCGGCTTGCATAGCCGCCAGTATTTCCAATGCGCGATCCTGTTGCAGCATACGGACATCGCTGCGCACGTGTGCGGACAACTCGCCGATAAACTGCGCAAGTTTGAGTGCGATACAGTCATCTCCCCAGCTCTTGGCGGAATCATTGTCGGCCAGGAAGTCGGCCGCTCGTTAGGCAAACGCCATATCTTTGCCGAAAAAGAGGACGGCAAACTTGTTCTACGCCGCGGTTTTCAAATTTCGCCTAACGAGAGATTCGTCGTCGTCGAAGACGTCGTCACGCGCGGCGGGCGCGTACAGGAAACAATCGATATCGTCCGCGCCCACGGCGGCATCGTCTCGGCGGTCGGCGTGATCGTCGATCGCAGCGGCGAAACAAAACCGGACCTCGGCTGCCCGTTTGTGAGCCTGATTGAAATGACAGTCGAGACGTTTCCCGGAGACAATCTCCCACCCGATCTGGCGAAGGTCCCGGCCATCAAACCCGGCAGCAAATAGCCGAAATGCGCTCGGCGCACTGGATTTTTGTTGCCAACAGGTTTAAGCGAAAGCCAAGCGTCCCTTTGGCTCTGGAATCGGCCATGAAGCTTTTCGCGCCGCTTTCAAATACGAATTAATCATTTCTTCAGCATTGCGCAGCGCTTCTACTCGAATGGCTCCGGTCTGTGATGATACTGGGAATCTCAGGCACTTCAGTCAATGGCGATCCTCCTCACTCCAGTAAACCACTATTTCGAACTTGTTGTTCATAGCAGCTGATTGCGCTGAAGCACCTTCCGAGCTTGGCGAACCTGATAATTCTTCGCCTTTCCAAAACGGACTTATGCGCCCACTTTTTCGATCAGCCCGACCAGCGGCTGTCCTGAAACAGAGGGGACCTCGGAGCGCCGCGTCAATTTCAGATTGTACTTGTCGAAGATCTTGGAAACGCGTGATTCAGGAAGACCAGTCTGCCGAG
>QHOF01000346.1:3633-4144 GCA_003219335.1 Verrucomicrobiota bacterium
TGCGCCAAGTCTGCATGGGACCATCTAAAGCCGCGAACACTTTCCGCTCGTCAGGATCGGTAATTACTTCCTCCCACTTCATATTACAAACTGCTTCATGGTGGAGGGTTTTTCAAGCACTCCGGATTCACGTTTGCTACGATTAGATCCTCGATTGCGTCATTGAGAGCTGAAGGATCCAGCGGTGGATTAGCCAATTCTTCTTTGCCGAAAAGCAGGTTCTGAGGCTTCACCCAGAAAAAAATTACAGCGACAAGAACAATCGCTGCAAAGATTGCAATCATCCACAAAAAGCCTGCCCAAATGTGTGCTTCGGACAATTTTTGATTGGAGAGAACAATGGCGAGTGTCGCCTCGATGATCAACAGTGCGAGTCCCAAAAACGACAGCGGAGTCGTTAAAGCTTGAAGGGTAGCGCTGCGGCTACTGTTGCCTTTCTTCGCCAAGGTGCGTGCCACCGAATCAGGTTATGTCGCTGCGGTGCTTAATTGCCATCACAATTTTTGGAATG
>QHOF01000347.1:0-2839 GCA_003219335.1 Verrucomicrobiota bacterium
GGTGTCATGAAGAATGCAAGCACCAATGGGCGCAGATTAGATGCGCTTCAGATCATTTTGGAAAATCCGCCGATAGAAAATCATCGTCCATTCCAACAATTAAATCGACATGGGTGAGGAACTGGTCCTGCGCGAGGAGCATTTTCTTGATCTTCTTTTTGAGGTCCTTTTCAACGGGCAGCTCGAATTCCTTCCGACTCCTGCGGAAACCCGGCGAGAGGCTTGCCCAAGCTATCCAGAACATTGACTTCGAGCGTTCCAGTTTCGCTATCGCTCCGCCGAGTAATCTTTACCAAAAACTCATACGGTAGATGTGCCACGCGCCCTTTCACGATTCGTTCCGATACGCCGTCCAAAAGCGCAACATGGGACATTGGCAGCGCCTCCCGCTCAAATGCTGGCGCTGAGACGCTTTTCTCCCCGAGTTTCGCATAGCGGAAATGCTCGCGAAAGTGATAACGAACCTCGCAGGCGAAGGGCGGAGGCGCATAAGAGGACTCCGCAGCTAACGCCCGCAGCAAGTACAATCCGAAGAAGAAGCCGGAACACAACAGGGCCGAAAACGTGACCAGCGACTTGCGCAACACGCGGGAATTTAGCACGCTGCACAATTTCCGGAGAACTAGCTGGGTTGCAATGGATAGGTTACGCCGTTAACAACCGCCGCTGTTCCGGGAAAGAGCTGATAGCGAATCGTCGGCGACGCTGCACCCCCGCCGTTCGCTGGATGAGTTGTTCCGGTCGAAACGCCGATTGCTTTAGCGCAGGCGACGCTGATTTCGCCAAGATGATTCGACGGTCCGGTATCTGCGACGACAGCTTCGGTGGTTTTGCCAGTTTTCGAATTTGTCACGAGACAGCCGCAACCGAGCACACTGCCGGACACACCGTTAACGATCATCGGCGGCACAACGATGAACGGAACTGTCGCGGAGTCCACATATTTGAACGGGGAAAAATCCGGCAGTGGCTGTCCATTTTTGTCGGGCAAGTGCAGCGAAGTTGCCGAAACATACGCGCCGGGGCAGGGGTCGGTAGCTTTCTGCACGATGGGTGTTCCTGTTTCATCGCCTGTGTCTGTCACGACTCCGAACCAGTTCCCTGGGTGACCAGCATTTCCGATAACATCCAGCGTCTGCCCGTGGTAAGGTGCCGGGGCATAACAGGGCGGCTGACCGAACTGACCATTTGCGCCGTCACCATCTAGCGTCGCGCCCGCGAAGAATCTCACGCTGCCATCATCCAGCTCGATAATGTCATTGCCTTGGATGGTGCCTATTGTTCTCATGTGAGTCGTCAGATCTGAGGAACAATCTTTTCGTTAACCGAATTGTGACTGACATGACGAGAAGAATTTTCACAAAGCCTCGCAACGGTGTGTATCCTCGCACGCAATCTTTTAGCCGCAACGCTGTGCGGTGTTTAAACAAGAAGTGTCGATGAGAAGAAGAGGTGCAGAGTTAAAGCGCCATTGGCAGCTAAAGCTCGATGGACCGTGCCCGCAGCGTGGCTTACGCTTTTACGATGTTGGAGTTCGACCTGGCTAGCTATCAAGGCCGATTAGCCGGCCTCCGGCGAGAATCTCAGTACTTGGATTGCGCGACCTGCCGCCGATCTCCCATACCGGAATCCGTTTTCTGATCGCGGTGATTGTCCTTCTCGCCGTATCAGTCGGGCCCAGTGCGGCTGCAGCCACCGCAGGCGTTGGATTACGCAGTGCTCGCATTCACTGGCGTCCTGATGTTTGCCTTCAACTATGGCCTGCTATTTTCGGGGGGAACTGCATGTTTCATCCGGCCTGGCCGCGGTAACCGGTAATTTAGGAAGGCTAAGCGCGAAGTTTACAATGCGTTTCAGACGTTGTTTCAGACGTTCGCTTCCACCCAGGCAGCGATGGTGCTTTGAGCATACTCGGTCCCGAAGAGTTTGTCCGGACAGCTCGTGCCGCCGGGCCGACAGTAGCCGGGCGTAAAATCGTGTCCGAAAATATTTGTGCACGGAATATCGTATTGCTCCATCAACCAGCGAATAAGCGCCGCGGAACCTCGGCCAGCGTGGCGGCATCGGCAAGCTTGGGTGATGGCGGTGAGGCAAGATCGATGGCGCCCTGGTCGCTCATGCGTCGAAGAATGACAGCAGCTCCACATTGGCGCGAAATCGCTGTGTCCGACCATTGGTTATCCTCAACATATTTGCCCATCGTGTACAGGTTCGAGTAACTCCAGAGATATGGGCTATTGACGTTATGCGCGCGATATCCCCACCCATTGTAGCCTTCGAGTTTGTAACAAATTCCGCCGATGCTCCAGTCACTCCACTTGGTCAATCCGTCGAGTTCGAGCGCGTCGAGCGCGCTCGCCTCAAAGGTGAACGGCGGCTGGCCGGTTTTCGGGCGGCCCGCCGGCATGTTGACCGTCCGACGCTCGAGTGAATCGCCGTTATGCAAATGCTTGGCGAAACTGAGCCCGCATTCCATGTTGTGGATCACGGCGATCACGTACCACGGCACCGTCGATTGAGCAGCAATCGGTGCGTAAAGATTTTTGAAATGGAGGATGCGCTCAACGACTTCGTTGACTTCAGTCAATTTATCAGGTGCGATTTGGCAGCGATTAAACAGATCGCTGTATTCCTTGGCTAGGTTAGGAGTGAACTTGGGAGCAGGCATACTAGTCAAAAGGGCTTGAGATCGAATGAGAGCATGGTGCGGCTTTTCTTAACCATATCCTCAGGGGATCTTAGCCACCATAACAATTTTCTCTCCACAGCAATCATTTCTATCTCCGCCTTAGGGATGTGGTTAAATAGTGGCTGCCTGGAGCAGATCCTTTTCAAAGCC
>QHOF01000347.1:2965-6041 GCA_003219335.1 Verrucomicrobiota bacterium
GGAGCTTTTCGCGCGGCGAGAGCTGACGCACGAGATTGGCGGCGCTTTTTGAGGCAGCCTCGAAGTTCACCTGTCCGAAATAGAAAGCGAGGACGGTACCGACCCAAGCTCCGATCACCGGGAGAAGCACATCGAGTACATACTTGGCGGTATCAAAAAATTGCGCGTTGTTTTCTGGACTGGGTGCCCGAATTGCGTTTATCCCTGCGACAACGATGATGAGACTCGCGATGGCAAGGATCGCTACCAGCGCCCAAGTCGTGACCGTTTTAGCCAGCGCGACCCTAAATGTGCTGTCCCATTCGGATTTGTCGTCGGTCGACATAAATCGTTGCTAGGTTTCGTATCCGCGCTTGAGCGGATTTCACCGGCTTTCTTCTAGGCGGTCAAGCAAATTTGAGAATGGATTGCGCGGACTCTCTTCAACGGTAAGTTGCGCGTGTTTCCGAGAGGACATCACCGCTTTCGGTTAGTCAATTTGCCTTCCTCTAAAAGGAGGGTGCCTTTGAAACGGCTGAAGCGCTTCGGTTCAATAAATGAATGCCCTGACTCGAACTGGCCTCCCGTCCGTATTTTCGACAAGTTGTGATTGAATCGTTCGTCACCGGGCCTTAGAATATCGGATGTGGCACTGCAGCCACCATACGGGGTCATAGCCAATCTTTTTAAAGGAGGGGCTATTGTTCCTTTTCTCGGTGCCGGTGTGAACTTCGGTACACGGCAGCCGCCCGACGCTCAATGGAACAAAAAGACGACAACGTTTCTTCCCAGTGGCGCCGAGCTTTCACGATCTCTGGCCAGCGATAGTAGCTTCCCCTCGGAGGAGAAGCAGGACTTGGATGATCTTGCCAAAGTCGCCGCATTTTACGTCGAGGCCATTGAGCGCAAGAGTTTGATGGACCAGTTGCACAGACTCTTCGATCAGGATTTCGCCCCTTGCGAAATCCACAAATATCTCGCGGAAATCCCCACGCCGTTGCTGATCGTGACCACGAACTACGACGATCTGACCGAGCGCGCGTTCGCTGCTGCAGGCCGGGAGTATGATCTTGTCGTTCACGCAAACGACTACCAGGAAGTCGCCAATTCCGTCCTCTGGTGGAAAGCTGGTGCTGCAGAGCCAGAGCCGGTACTGCCGCGCGAGCTCCTCATCGACCTCAAGAAGACGACCGTCATTTACAAAATGCACGGCACCGTGGACCGCCGAAGCAAACGGGATAATTACGTTATCACTGAGGATGACTACGTCGAGTTCCTCTCACGCATGACCGGTCAGGCGGCAGTGCCGGCGTCGTTCATGAGGGCGTTTAGGGAGCGCCACTTTCTTTTTCTCGGGTACGGTCTTCGCGATTGGAACCTGCGCGTCGTGCTTAGGAACCTACGCGGGGTCCTGTCGAGCGCCGCTAACGCGGCCGCAGCCGACGACCACGAGGAAGCAGAGCCGGTGACTGAAGAAGAGGGAGCCGCTCTTCGCTCGTGGGCGATCCAGTTCCAGCCGTCGGACCTAGAAGTGGAGCTGTGGAACGCGCGCGGGGTGAAAATCTACGATGTCGACATCAACAATTTTGTCGAATGCCTGCGCGAGAGGGCGCCGTAATGCGCACTCCGCCACCTCCCTCGGCTGAGACTATTCCGGACCCGTATGTCGGATTACGGCCGTACACGGACAGCGACGACGATCGCGCGCGCTTTTTTGGGCGCGAGCGAGATCAGGAGATCATCATCGCAAATCTCTACAGCGCGCCTCTCACCATCTTCTACGGCGCAAGCGGGGTGGGCAAAAGTTCGGTGCTGCTGGCTGGCGTCGTGCCAGAGCTGCGGCAGACGCCGCGATTTGCCTGCGCCGTTTTCCGCACGTGGCAGGCAGAAAACGTGTTGCCGTTGCTTAAGGCCGCCATACTCACCGCAGTGCAGAAGGCGGCGAAACAGGCGGTCGAGGTGGATCTGGCCATGGCGCTCGATGACTTCCTACTCGAATGCACGCGCGTTTTGCGCGGCCACATCGTGCTGATCTTCGATCAATTTGAAGAATACTTCCTCTATCACGCCGCGTCGGCGGTTAGCGAGGGATTCGACGCCGAGTTTGCGCGCTCGGTCAATCGGAGCGAGATCGACGCGAGCTTCCTGCTCTCGATGCGCGAAGACAGCCTGAGTAAGCTCGACCGTTTCCAAGGGCGCATCCCGAATCTGCTTAATAATTTACTGCGCCTCGATCATCTGGACCGCGATGCAACGATCCGTGCCATCCGCGAGCCACTCGCTGCGTACAACAAACGCCTGCAGCCCGGTGAGCCGCCTGCGCGGATTGACGACGAGCTTGTCGACGCATTGCTCGACCAGGTGAAAGCCGACAGTGTCCCCCTCGATGGCGCCAGGCAGCCTGGTGCGCCAACCGTGGGTGCAGGGCCAATAAACAATGAGACCTGGATCGAAACCCCTGTCTTGCAGATCGTCCTCACGCGACTCTGGGAAGAGGAAAAGAAACACGGCTCCCACCGTCTGCGGCTTGCGACCCTCGAAAAGCTAGGGGGCGCCCCCAGGATCTTCCGTACCCACCTCGACACGACGATGGGTAAACTAAAAAGGCGCGATCGCCGCATCGCCACGGACATTTTCGGCTATCTCGTCACCCCTTCTGGCGGCAAGATCGCGCAAACAGCTGCCGACCTTGCCAGCTATTGCCGGCGCCGCGTGAGCCGCGTGGTTTCTTTGCTCGAAAGGCTGGCCGACTCTAACATTCGCGTTCTGCGTCCCATTCCCCCGCCACGGAGCGAGCCGGGCAATGCGCGTTACGAAATCTTCCACGACGTGCTCGCTCTGCCGATCCTCGACTGGCAGCGGCGGAGGCTTCTTTGGCGACGTGTTCGGCGCAGCGTCTGGTGGGCGATTCTCGGGACGCTCGGGTTTTGCACGGCTTTCATTATTGTGTTTCTTATCGCCAGCTTAATCTTGTCGGGTCTGCCGTGGTTTCGTGAGCAACAAAAGGAAATTGACACTGTCAAGCACGCCGGTCAGACATTCAGAGAAAGGGCAAAGGCACATTTGATTGATCGGACGGATCCGATAAGAAACATCA
>QHOF01000347.1:6057-8419 GCA_003219335.1 Verrucomicrobiota bacterium
GACCGCTTTGATACTGAGGCAGCAGAGATGGCTCGAGATCTGTTGCTGCAGCATGTTTGGTGTCCGCCAGCTGCGCCGGAGGTGCGCTATCGGCAAGACACATTGTTGGCCGCGAGTTTCGCTCCGGGAGGAAGTAACAACGAAATCTTCGCTGTGGCGGGCGACGGTCAGCTGCTTCACTGGAGGGGGCGCGAGCTGTCACCCGTCCGGTCCTTATTTGAGAAGCCGAAACCGGCCAACCTTCAAGAGGTCGTGCAACCCGGCTTTGCCTCCTTCAGCCCCGACGGACAATGGCTTCTCATTATTCCTCCGACGCTCGCGTCCGCTGCAAACGCGGAAGCTGCCGCGCAAGGCGCGGTCCAGCAGGGAGCGCCCCCCACTCACGGCAGCAGCGGCCACGGGCCCTGCAAAGTCCAGACCTGGCGATGGGCGGCGCAGAATCGCACATACGACTCTGCGGGGGCGGACTTGGAGATTCAGCGGCTTCCAGATTCCCGTACAAACTTCGCCTGGTCTGGTGACTCAGATCGGGTCGTCCTTATCAACTGGCGCGCCGGCAACGACGCCGAATGTCATCTTTTCGAGGTTGGGGACAACAGAGTCAAAGAACTCGCGGATCAATCGGCGAAGCTCACCCGGATGAAAATCGTGGCGCTTGCCTTTAGTCCAGACCGCAGCCGCATTGCAGCGGTCTCATCAGAGCGCAGGGTCATGTTGATCAGCCGGGATGATCTGGTGGTCATTCCCAAAGCTCTGAACGGACAGGATTCGATTCTATTATCCGAGGGTTTTCAACCAAATGGCGTCGCCTTTGGCCCCGGCGACGATGAACTTACGCTGACGAGTCGGAGCGGCATCGGAATCCTCAATCCTTATGATGCAAAAGTCACCTGGGTACCTCCACCGACCTTCCGGGATCAGTTCATGCGATTGGTCGTTGGACCAGGCGACTCCGCCACCCAGCTCGTCGCGACCTCGCTCTACGGTCGAGTTCAAGTCGCAAAGAGTGGGCGCGGGCAAGAGGTGGCCGAGCCAGTGGTCTTCAGCGGATCAATCGGAATTCCACAGTTCAGCCGGGATGGCCAACGATTGCTGATTTTATCAGGCGGAATCTTGAATGTGTACGACAGCATGCGCCTCATCGACGTCAGTCCGTTATACCGGCCGCAGGAAGCCGCACCCGAAAAGTTCGAAGAAAAACATGCGCCTCCATGGCGGCCTGCGCCGGCATGGCTGGCAGACATTGCCAGCGCAGTGAGCGCGCTCGACACTAGTGGCGATGGTTCTTTGCTAACATTGGACACTGTGCGGGAGAGGTATCCGAAAAGCAAAGCCGGGGATGCCTATGAAGCCGTTTGGAAGCGTTTCTTTCCAGACGAACGCTCCGCGCATTAACGATAGATCCGCTGCGGTAACTTCAGGCTCCATTCTGTGACCGATAAACTCCAGATTTACTTCGTATGCCAAACTTGACACGATGTTTGGCGAGCCCACAACGCGAATGCACCTCCGAGAAAGAGGAACTGTTGTTCGCCGGACCGGACGCATTGAGTTTTCGACCTGTTAGATATCACGTTGAGTTATCTTACGATTGTCATGAGCTGTTTTTTCGCGCTTCGCTCAATGGTGACATTTAAATTATATCCGTAAAGCGGAGACCTGACGGCGCATGATAACATGCTCTGCGAGAGCTCTGTCACGAGCCAAGGCCGTCGATTTGGCCGTGGCTTTACCACGGTCGCAATCTAGGGGCACAGGAATCTGAGAAAGGTTCTCTTTCTGCTCAGATGTTTGAGGACTTCGATTTGTCCCCTCCAGCAGACGCAGCACCCCTCAGCGCTAATCTTAGCGAACCTGCTACGAACTGCAGTCCAAGTTTGGGAAGCAGTCTTTCGCTTTATCGAGTCCTCCCACTTGCAAAGAGCTGTGCTCCATACTGACTGAAATAGGATTACCGGGGCGGTGGAAGAGCGTTGAGCACCTCGTTCATCGCATTCTGGTTCTGAACGACCTCGTCGTCGTGATTGATTTGCTCCCGAATTGTTCCAGCCGCGGCAGCGGACAGCATCCAGCCAAGCGGTAATCTCGCAGGGGGTCGCGAACGTGCCGTCCCAATGCAACCGGCCGCTGGCACAGTCTTCGTGGTGGTCGGTATATGGATGATTTAAGCCAAGAGCGATAGCGCGCCTGCGACCTTTGCTTTGCTGCCTCCGATGGGCGCGACGAATACAAGCCTAGACTTTTGCAACGTTGGGAGCGTCACGGCTGCTATTCTAATTGCTCATAAGATCGACCGACACTCGGCAAAGTAGTTACTCCAGGATGCGAATTGCGAGCTTGAAGGTGCCCACCGCTTGTTCAT
>QHOF01000381.1:0-373 GCA_003219335.1 Verrucomicrobiota bacterium
CGGAGAGCATTTCCCAAAGCGCGTCGAGCACGCGGTTCACTGATCCTTTTACAGGCTCGAAATTGTGCTGGTGAACGTGCGTCTCGAGCATCTTTCGTTCGACAGCAGAATGTTCGCGATCCGCTTCGACGTGCACCGTGAAATATTGGTAGTGGTTAGGATCGCTGAAGCCGTAGTGTTTCTTCAGACCGTTGATTTTCGATTCACAGATCTCTGGAATCTGACTTTCGTACGCGTACAGCGCCGCCAGACCTTCTGCAGTCGATGCGTCGTGGCAAACTGATCGAAATGTGTCGACTAAATTCGTCGTCTCTAGCCATTTTTCAGCATTTCGTGCATGCGATTGTGCGACGCCGAGGCCTCTGGCAAAATT
>QHOF01000381.1:542-3527 GCA_003219335.1 Verrucomicrobiota bacterium
CGCGCGTAATCTGTAAGCGCCTCCCTGCTCAATTCACCGCGCGTCCAGGCGAGATAAAACGGGTGTTTTAGGAGATGTTTCGCCGCGACGGCATTGTCGATTTCGTCCAAATAATTTTTCATTATTCAATTCCTTGTTTCATGACCCATAGATTTACACAGATTTTCTCAGATGTGGAACAGAATCGTTCAGCTGTATTCCATTCTGCCGCATCCGTGCGTTAGGCCGCTTGCAAAATATGTTTGACCCCTCGAATGGGAATGACGACCCAGCTTGGGCGATGATTTAGTTCGTAGCCGATTTCATAAACAGCTTTGTCGAGCAAGTAGGCTTCGAGCATGATTTGAAGGTCTTCGTTCTCCGGGATGAAGATTGCACTGCGAGTCGTGCTCAGATAGCTTTGAAGAAAGACGCTGCTCATCTGGCGGTACCAGAGATCGGCCCAGCGCTCGAGGAAAGGCACATCTTCTTTGCGCATGGCCGGCTGCCAGAGGGCGCTGTAAGCCGCATATTGAAACGAGCGCATCATGCTGGCGACGTCGCGCAGTGCGGAACGTTTTAATTTGCGGTCGCTCAGTGGACGCGCGGGCTCGCCTTCAAAATCGAGAATGACAAAATCCTTTCCGGTATACAGCAATTGCCCGAGATGATAGTCGCCATGAATTCGGATTTTCGCGGCATTCGTACGGCGATCGAGCAGTCGCTTTTCGCGCGCGAGTATTTCCTGCTCGGCGGCGAGCACCTCTTTCGCTTCATCTCGAAATGCTCGGGAGAGGTCCGGCAATTTTTTTTCGAGAAGAGTAAACGTCCGTCGCAACGTTGTGCGCATTGTCTGGTAAACAGAACGCTGTGCCATGGCGTTGAATGGCTCAGGCCGGAACGCAAAATCATCCGGGCACGACGCCAGCGCGAGATGCAATTCGCCGGTACGTTGCCCAATCAGCTTTACTTTTTCAGGGTAAACGCCGCCGATCAGCCCATCCAGCAGCGCAGCCGGGGGCGCGCTTTCATTCTGGACGGCTTTGCGCTCCAGCACTCGCTCATAATAGCGACCCACGGCGTCAACGCTGCGTGTCCAAACGTCGCCCTCGTTTGCAGCAGCGCGTTGTAACATGCAGACGACAGCCGGCTGTGCTTTTCCCCGGCGGTATTCAATCGTACCCACGAATGCCAGCACATGTGGAAAATTCGTCCACTCTGTCAGGAACCGGTTAATTTACACGTCGGGATTTAGGCCGTCCTCGATCTTGCGGTACAGCTTAAGAAAAAACTGATTGTCGAAGAGCATCGACGAGTTGCTCTGCTCTCCACTTACCACGTGTGAATTACCCGAGATAGCGGTTTGATCCGCGTCGAATCTGCTTGCGATAACGCCGACAAAATCGCCAGCCCGCGCCTTCATCGCCTGGCGGCGCGCAATCGTGTCGAACAATTGTGAGCGAAATGTTGAGTCCCAGATCGCATCGAAGAGAACTGCTCCGTTGCTGCCTGCGAAACGCGCAATGATCGCGTGCGGCGCATTCTGCGAAATTCCGCGCGCCACGTCGCCGGAGGCGATTTTTACCGGGATGGCATACGTCTCGGCAGCGGCATCCAGATAGCTAATCTCAATGAACCAGAGTTGCGCGCCATCTGCATTCGACGAAACAGGCAGCTGCTCGATAACTTTGAGATGGCGAAAATTCCGCGCCTTTGAACCGAACCAGCGGCAATTGCGGATGTACGTAGGCAAGATTTCCCGCTCGAGCTGTGTTCGCTGATTACCTCCAAGCAGGGTCTCCAATTCAGCCGGCATTTTCAGGGTCGGCACAACGCGTCTCTTCAGTGCACGCCGAGCCTCGGTCGGCGCTTGCAGCGCGAACCAGTAATACGCGTGCGGGCCCAGTGTGATGACATAGCGCGATTTTCTGATCGGTCGGAACAGATTGCGGCTAAAAACGTCCATCGGGACGCAGCCTGCAAACCGCGACAGATCCAACTCTGCCGATTGCGAGAAGCGCGAAAGATTTGCGACGACCACTATCGTCTCGTTTTCCCATCGTCGAAGGAACGCTAGGACTTTCGCATTATCCGGGTATAGAAACTCAAGAGAGCCGCGTGAGAACGCCTTGAAGTTCTTTCGCATGGCGATGACCCGGCGTGTCCACCACAGCAGAGAGGAAAGGTTTTTCTGCTGGTTTTCCACATTTATCGCTTCGTAGTGATATTCAGGGTCGATCGTTACGGGCAGATAAAGCTGCTGCGGATTGGCTCTTGAAAATCCCGCGTTGCGATCCGGGCTCCACTGCATTGGCGTGCGGCAGCCATTGCGATCGCCCAGATAAAAATTGTCTCCCATGCCGATCTCATCACCGTAGTAGACGATGGGCGTGCCAGGCATTGAGAATAGCAGCGTGTTAAGCAGCTCGATTTTGCGGCGACTGTTTGCAAGCAGCGGAGCAAGCCGCCGGCGGATGCCAAGATTAATCCGCGCATGTGGATCGGTGGCGTAAACCCGATACATGTAGTCGCGCTCCTCATCCGTGACCATTTCTAGTGTGAGTTCGTCATGATTGCGTAGAAACATCGCCCACTGACAATTGTCGGGGATCGCCGGCGTCTGCTCCAAAACATCGATGATTGGAAAGCGATCTTCCATCTGCAGCGACATGAACATCCGCGGCATGAGCGGGAAATGAAAACTCATGTGGGATTCGTCCCCCTTGCCGAAATAAGCGGCTGCGTCCTCCGGCCATTGGTTGGCCTCCGCAAGCAGCATGCGATTCGGGAACTTCGCATCGACATGCGCGCGCAGCTTGCTGAGATACTGGTGCGTTTCAGGCAGATTCTCACAATTAGTGTCTTCCCGTTCGTACAAGTACGGGACCGCATCGAGACGAAGCCCGTCTACACCCATGGACAACCAGAAGTCGCAGACCTTCTCCACTGCATCATGCACGGCCGGGTTATCAAAGTTCAGGTCTGGCTGGTGCGAATAGAACCGAT
>QHOF01000382.1 GCA_003219335.1 Verrucomicrobiota bacterium
TGTATGCGGGAACGCGCAGAACGCCAGGTTGAGCGCATGGCGGGCGTCTCAGAGCGCGCCGTTGATCATATCGAAACCATGGGACGGCCCCGAGATTCTAAACTCCATTGATCGAATCGAGAAGGCCGACAAAGTTGCGCAGCGCACCTTCGGACTCGATGACATTCAAGCGACCGGCCAGATCACGCTAAACGTGTTGAACGTGCAAGGCGACATGAACGTCGAGCG
Source organism: Verrucomicrobiota bacterium (assembly GCA_003219335.1). Taxonomy (GTDB): domain Bacteria; phylum Verrucomicrobiota; class Verrucomicrobiia; order Chthoniobacterales; family UBA10450; genus Udaeobacter. The sequence goes on from QHOF01000382.1 coordinate 229, forward strand.
TCCCTGACGCACGCCATAGTCCTCGGCTATCCTCACCTGCTTTGCCAACCGCTCATCTATAACCGGCGCTCCGTCCCTGCGCGCGTGCGTTACCCTCAAGCATGCTTTCTCCAAGCTCGAGCGATGCCAAGGGGGTAGCTCCCCCAAACGTGGCGGCATAGGGGGAGAAACGAGCGTTCATGACGCGCCCGCGATACAGAGAGCGAGGAAACACTGGCTGGGAATCTCCGCAATCATTTGCAATCAGCCCATGCAATCAGACGCGAGACAGAAAGCGGCTATTCCTTAGTCCGAACGCACGATTGTCACTCGAATGGGTTCAGCGCAGGGATCAGTCGGATGTTGACACAGGACGGCGGCAGTGGGCGGCAGCCAACCTTCTACTCCGACCGGTTCGTGTACGAACACTGGCTGGGCAGCGCTTTGGTTGCTTCGCTTTTGATCGAATGCTCTGCTTTCCCCTTAACGACTGTAGTGTTGTTGCTGCGTTGAATTGTCACATACAGCAATCGTTCCATGACCTGCGGATTATCGGGCGACCGATGTAAATTTCCGCGCCTGACGAACAGCAGGCTATGATTGTCACGATGCTACCACCGTGAAGCCGACCTTTGCGAGGTGATTAAAGGGAAAACACCGGCAGGTAAGCGGCTTTGTCACCAGCTTGCCATCTCCACAGCAACTCAAATTCAATCTGTTCTTTTTCTGTTGGCGGCTGCGCAACTTCCTCAACAAGCTGCGCGTGTCGCAATTTCAATTCCGGCGTGGACATGGATTGAAATTTCTTGCTTTCCGACGCGCAACTGACAGCCAAAAGAACAACGGCCAATAACGGTGCGAGTTTCATCGATTCGGCAGCGTAGCATGGTAAGGTTCGTTCGATCAAGGTGAAAGTAAGAATGGGAGACCCTTTATTAACCGTACGCGAGGCTTACGGAGCCGCCGGAGCTGCATCGGAAAATCAAGATTGCGGTACGCCCCAACGACGATATCTGTTCAGATGAACTGAATCAGATAAAGTTCATAGGTTAGCAAATTAACATGCGGCGGAAGATCGCCAGAGAAGGTGGGGGTTCCATGACGTTCGGGTTTTGTGAACAAAAGGGGGTAGCGTCGCATGCCCGGTTCGATTGATTCGCTGTCGCCCGAGAGCTCACCTTGTGGGCTTCGTCCATCTCGCTCGACTCCCGTCGGCTCCATTCCCGCTCCCGCTTTTGAGACCAGGCTCGCTGACCCGTGGGCGCGATGCTTGCGCACTTCATTATTTATCGGTGACGTTCGCGCGGCGGAGTTTGTTCTTTTGCTCTCCAGGCGGCAATGACAAAGTGACAATAAAGGCTTGCATACGAGCTATGCGCCGTTCACGATTGCCGACGCTCATCTCGTTATGGCACTGCGATGCTGAGTTCGTCAATACTCCCCCTCACATTGCTCGGCTCGGATCTTAGCCGATTTTGAGAAGCTAGTGGTCGAAGGCGGCGCCGTGGAGCCAGAAGGCTTAACGCGGCGCATTCGCAATGCCTCTCGATTGTTGTTTCTCCGGGAGCCAGATGGGCAACTTGTCGGAGTAGGTGCGTTGAAACACCCCCGATCCGGCTATCGCGACAGGGTGTTCGCGAAAGCGCGAGCAACCGTCCCATCAGATAGATACCGTGTTGAGTTGGGCTGGGTAGTCGTCGCCAAATCGCACCAGGGGCGAGGACTTTCGGCTCGCATCATCGGTGAGTTACTCGCTTTGGCCAAGAATGAGAATGTTTTCGCGACGACCCGCTTAGATGACCGAGCGATGCGCTTTGCGTCTGCCCATGGATTCAAACCCAATGGAAACTGCTATCCGAGCGGTCGCGGCTACAATCTTGTTCTTTATCTCCACAACGCGGCGCCACAATCGACGAGCGCGCATGAGCCAACCATCAATTACCATCTCTCCTCGTGGCTTCCGAAGAAGCAGGAGAAGCTCAAAAACAGCAGTTGGCGATTTCGAAATGACTTAGCCTGACCGGAAGAACCGATAAGGTCGCTCACATCTCGCGCGGTTACGAGGGCAACTTGCTGCCACCACAAGTGAGTCTCATGGTTCGACGGTCTAGCGCTGCAACCAGCGCAGCCGTTGTCGTAAAGTTGGACGCCGATGG
>QHOF01000027.1:0-2381 GCA_003219335.1 Verrucomicrobiota bacterium
ATCAAAACTTTCGCGCTGCGCACTCCTTCGATCCCCAGCAATGCGCGTTCCGCATCATTTTTGATGGTCGCCGGAACGTTCGGATCATTTGTCGCCAGCGCGAGCTGCACCTTCACCTCGCCATCGGCGATGTGAATCGACTTCACCAAGCCGAAAGAAACAATGTCGCGCGTGAAGCCCGGATATTTCACCGACTTCAAAGCGCTCTTCACCTGTTCCTCAGAGATCGACATACCTGAAACATTACCTGCGCCGCGCTAGAGGTAAACCATGTGCTCCCCGGAAACAGAGCCCGCGTTTATCGATCCTGATAATCCAGTTTGTAGCGAATCTGATAATCGTTGCCGCCAGAGAAGCGAGTAGGATGCTCCCCGGCTTTCGCAACGAAGTCGGGGTTTTGCCACTCGGACCAGGCGCGGTATTTCGTTTTCATCGGATTGGCCGGTAAATGCAGTTTGAAAATGCGGTCTTCACCGCCGGGAAATTTCAACACGAACAGGCGCTTCGACATGCGAAAATAAACTTCGACATGGCCAGCGCGCACTCCGGAGGTTTCAGGTGAATCCGTATGCCAGTTACCCGGCATCGCATTGCGATCTGTGTCCAGCTCGGGCTCAACTTTCGCAAGATTTTCGATGGACTGCCCGGGAGGCGGTTTAACTTCAAATTCGAGTAGTGGCGTCGGCCCGTTGATGTTCAGAACATGCGGCTGGGCCGCATACCATATTCCGAAACCGGACGCTCCGATTCCTGCGATCGAAATACAAACGATGACTAATCCGATCAACAGCCAAATCCTCCGCACGCCGCGCCAGTAGAGCGTGAGAAGAATCAAGACTGGCGTTACAATAAGCGTCACGAGAATCGCAATTGAAACGGCAAAGTATCCGGCCTCGCCTTCGAACGATGAGACATGAAATACGGCCGCGAGACCCGCGCCCAGTGCAAAGCCGAGAAACAGCCCAGCCGCCAAACCAACGATTCCTCCGACAATCCCGAGGAGAACTGCGCTAACTGAGAGTGTTCTTGTCGCTGCTTGCACGGGAGCGATCATGGCGGGTTTGCCGGTGTCGAGGATTGGAGAAGATTGATTCGTTGATGCGTTCTTGCGATTTCCAGGACAAGTCCCGAATAGTTCCATTGACCGGGTGACTTCTTCGCTGCTACGTAAATTGTTCCTTTTCCCTTCGGGCCAGACACGGGAATGGAGAGGTTCGCTTCTCCGGATGCACCGTTCACATTTGAATTTCCTGAAACAAGAAATCCCTCCGTGATAGGCGAACAAAGAGCCTCAATCACTGGGGATTCGCCTTCGCCCGGGCTAAGGCGTCTTTATAAACGTCCGTCGATTTCACCGTGCTAAACAAAATCAAGATGATTGAGGCGACAAAAACGACGAACAACAGCGCCATGCTGAGGCAGCCCAGCGAGAACCATTTCCAGTTTCGCTTCCACCAATTCAGCTTTGGCGTCGGAGGGATTGGCGGCGTCTGTTCCACGCAGCGTTTCTACGTCGAAGCTGAAGTCCTTGGCAACGAATCTCTTCGCCTGCAATCTAAGCTTGACGCTTTCAGCGGCGGCGACACAGAATGCCGCCCATGAAACTACAAAACTCTCTTCGGATTATCTTCGCAGGCGCTTTGCTCACGCTTTTGGGTGCCTGCGCGACCATGCAGCCCGCCGGCCCGGCTGCGCTCGCGGGCACGTGGACCAACTCGCTTGGCGCCGTGTGGACAATCAACGCCGACGGCACATTTCACGTCATCGCCACGAAGCCAAAGGCACAGATCTGGGGCAACTACACGCTCGCAGGCGATAGTATCACAATTCAAGAAACGCGCCGGTCTGGGGCCATCCCCAAATCTTGCAGAGGTCCTGGCGTTTATAAGTTCAGTCATCCGGACCAAAACAGCTTGGCCTTCGTTTTGGTAAGTGACGTCTGCAAGCCGCGCATCCAAAATGTGACGCAGCCGTGGCACCGGAAGTAATTCCGGCTCGGAAAATATTAGACTGCCGAGCAGCGGGCGTTCCCTCGAAATCGCGCTTGGATTGAGGTCAAGCGCCACTGCCGATCAGCCGCAGATAAATATCTTCGAGCCGTTGCGCTTGGGTGCGCAGATCGAAATTTTTGCGAACGACTTCTGCGCCACTGCGCGCGATGCGTGAAAGCAAATCGAAATCTTGCGCTGCGTTGAGCAGCCCCCGCGCTAACCCTTCGTAATCGCGCTCCCGCACGAGCACGCCGCTCACGCCGTTCTCGATTGCCTCGGGAATGCCGCCGTGATCAGTGGCAAACACGGGCAGGCCGCTGGCCATCGCTTCGAGCATTGAATTTGGGATTCCCTCCTGGTTTCCGTCGTGACCAGTTTGGCTCGGCTGCA
>QHOF01000027.1:2418-6306 GCA_003219335.1 Verrucomicrobiota bacterium
CAGTTGCTTTTGCGAGATGAAGCCCGTGAATGAGATGCGCGCCTCGATGTTTAATTCGCGGGCCAGCTTGTGAAGCTGATCCAGCATCGATCCTTCTCCGGCAATGGTCAGCGTCGCATTTGGATGCTGATGCAGGAAAACTGCAAAGGTGCGAAGGGTAACCGGCAGACCTTTTTTCTCGATCAAGCGGCCGGCTTGCAGGAGTCGCCATTCCCCGTTTTGTGGAAAGCGTCGTTCGCGGAAAGGAAATTCCTCCAGCGGAATCCCAGTTCGCTGGACGTCGATCTTGTCTGGGTCGTAACCAAGATCGGCGACGGCGCGTCGCAGCGATTCAGAGCGAACCAAAACCAGGGTCACTCCATTGAGCATCTGTCGCGTGGCTTCTCGATAGGCTGGCTTGTTCATGTCCACCATGACATCCGCTCCGTGAAAGGAGACGATCAACGAGTTTTTCCACGCACGAATCAACGGCAGGAGATGCACGGCGATGTGGCCGAAGTAAATGTGCAAGAGGCGAGCGTCGGTTTTTCTTAGGACATTCAGCAACGCGCGCAGCTCGGTATCCGAAATCTGCCACGGCATGTCGCGCAGTTGCCTGAACCAAAAGCGCCGCAGGAAATGCGTGGCCGGTTTTGGAACAATCCTGACCGCGTCAAATGGGAAACGCTGGGTGTCTTCCCGTTTCTGCGCAATTACCACCGGAGCGCATCGGTTCAGCGCGGTGATTTGCCGGTAGATATGCAACATCTCCGGCTTCAGAAACGTTGCGCAATAACAGGCGACGACTGGACGTGAATCGGCAGATGAAACTTCCAACGCACAACGCTCAATGCTCAACGCCCAATGTTCAACTCTCGATCTCCGTTCAGGTAGAAAACTGTGCGTGCACTTCGGCGGGCACACGCATCGGCCGATTTGTCTGCGCATTGATCGGACACCACAGTGTCCGAGCGTTGGATAAAAGCTGGCCATCGGTATTCCGCCGGATTTCGGTGAACCGTTCGAATGTGAGCCGGGTGGCTTTGCCGACCCACGTGTGCAACACGATTTCGTCGCCCAGGGCGGCGGGAGTTTTGTAATCGATCTCGTGGCGCAAAACGACCCAGCCGATGGTTTCCTGCGCTTCCGGGCTGGCGATGGCTCGCCAGTGGGCAGTAGCAACGTCCTGGACCCATCGCAGGTAAACGGTGTTATTCACATGGTTTTGCTCATCGATGTCCCCCGGCAGAACTGAAATGGTCATTTCGAAAGGGGCAGAGGACATTTGCGAAGCAAGTCAGTTAGAGAGAAAAAATCCGCAGAGCAGACGACGAAGAGAGACTGGTTCAGAATATGTTAAATCGCCGCAACAATTCTTCCCGTGCTTCCATGGCGAGATCAGGGCTCATTCGACTGAGCATTTTTTCCCGGCGTTCCAGGTCCATCGCTGCCAGGTCGCGCACCAATTTGTCGCGCGCTTTCCATTTCGCGTATTTGCTCCAGCCAATGCCGAGCGCGAGAAGCGCGGAAATGATCCAAACGGTAATGTCTGTCGCGGTCACGAGAAGCATAAAGAAGTGAAAGCCTTAGTGGCAGCCTAAAAGAAACTCTGGTCTTTCTGAACAGAGTTCAAGCCGCAAGCAGAGAAAGCAGCTGTAATTTGACCTTCCGGGGATGGGAAGGAAATTTTCTGATGCGCATTCCATCGAGCGACTCCCGCCGTTCTTTGTGCGGGGGTTGCCTTGGCTATCGTACCACTAGCATGGCGCAGGATGCGACTTCAGTAAATTGCCGGAGCATTTCGACACCGGCGAGGCGATTCAAACGCTCAGCCCAAAAAAGAAAAAGGCGAAACCGAGCTGGGAAATTGCAGGGAGGGCATTGAGCCAAAAGCCATCGCCTCCAACTGAGCAGACGCCATCTACAGAAGAACCGGTAACGCCAGTCATGCCAGTAAAAAATAAAACTCGCGTAAAAAAGCGGGCGGCGGCTGCGCAATCTGAGATAGCCACCTCCCGATTGCGACTTCATTGTCGTTATCTGCTGCGCAAGCCATGGCAGTGAGCGCTCCTTTGCCCGAGTATCCATACCAAGCGAAGCGCGCGAATATTACCGGAAGCGGTGTTTGCGTGATGACCGTCGATACTGCGAGCGGGAAGGCTACCAATGCGATGATGGCGCAAAGCACCGGGGATGGAATTCTCGATAACGTTACCATCAACACGTTTCGAAGGTGGCGTTTCAAGCCGGGAGCCGTGTCGCAAATCCGAGTGCCGATCGATTATGAATGAAATCCATTAGTTCCTTCACGAAGCAACTGAACTTGCGACCACAGCCTCACCGTGTGAGTACAAAAGAGTGTATGCAGTTGAGCTCGATCGATCCGAAACGGCTGCTGGTGATCAGCGCTTTGCAACGGGTTACGGCCAAGCAAGCAAACCTGGCTGCGCAACGCGTACGGGAACTCTTGCAGGATGTTGCGCCTGGGTTTCGCGTTCTGGCGGATTTCCTTGGACTCAATGGATTCCGCAGCAGCGCATCACGTTGCGGAAATCATGGATGCGCTTGCCGAAAAAGGGCTCGCCTCCGTGACGCGAGTGATGCCCGATCCGCACAAGGACATTGGTTTCAATATTCTCTCGCAATTTCATTATGGACCCGAAATCCAAATTGCGACGTTCGAGACGCTGGCTGATGCGCTCCAAAGTATGGCAAGGAGTGTTGATTCACCATCAACCGAGTAGCGCATCCCTGCGGCTTTGTTTTCTCGTGGAAGGGGCGACCGAATATTCTGCTGCTCTCGAACTTAACCGTAACTATGAAAAAATCTGTTTTAATGCTCATCACCGTTCTGATTGGCGCCGCGTTTATTGTTTCCTGCGCAAAACAGGAAACCGGTGCAACCTCGACCACGGCGGCGGCGACCGCCAAAGTCTCCCCGACTCCGTCACCAGCGCACAAGAGGAAAACAGCTGCGAAAAAGAAGAAGGCTGCCGGGGCCGAGGAGTCTCCCTCGCCTTCAGGAGAATCTTCTCCTGCGCCTACACCGTAGAGTCGCTTCAAAGACGCTGATCTGGAATTGTGCGCTCAACTGATGGGAGCGTCGGTTGAGCGCTGCGCCCAGAGCAAGTGTCCCCTTGAGCGCCGGGGTTGCCTGCGCTAAGGTCTGCGCGGGATGCCTGAGACTATTCTGGGATGCCTCAAATGGGGTGCTGTCGGTTTCGTCGTAGCTTTTGCGCTCATGAAACTGTTCGAGGCCAGCCATATTCATGACGATATTCCAAAGCCTGCTTTCAAGATACGGCAGACAAAACGCGCGACTCTCGTGCTATCCACGTTCGCAGCGATGCTTTCAGCTTTCGTCTGGTTGCTGGTGCAAAAACTCGGCTGAGCGAGCGTGGTTTCATGCCGACGCGTGTCAGCCCATGTAAAATCCGCCGTTAACGTTTAAGACGTGGCCGATGATGTAACTTGCCATCGGCGAAGCCAGGAAAAGCGCCGCGTCAACAATCTCGCGAGCCTCACCGAGCCGGCCGAGCGGAATTTGCTTTATGAAATTCTGCGTCACTTCATCGGGCATGCCTTTACTCATGCCGATGTCGATGAAGCCAGGCGCGATGGCGTTTACCGTGATGTTCTGACGCGCAAACTCGCGGGCCGAAACTTTGGTCAGCGCGATAATCCCGGCCTTGCTCGAGGAATAATTGGCCTGGCCGAATAGCCCGAGCTGGCCGCTCACAGACGACATGTTGATGATCCGGCCACCGCTACGCAGAATCGCAGTGGCTTTTTGCGTCACTACGAATGTGCCGATCAGATTGACGCGAATAACGCTCTCGAAATCGTCCACCGACATTTTCTTGATGGTGCGATCGCTGATGATTCCGGAATTGTTCACGAGAATGTCGA
>QHOF01000027.1:6379-18264 GCA_003219335.1 Verrucomicrobiota bacterium
CGTCACGTCGCACTCGATCACCAGCGGGTCCTCCAGTACATTTGCCACCTTCATCGCGTCGGCCTTGTTTTGTCCCTGTGCATCGGCGACGTAGTTCACCACACATTGAGCGCCGTGTGCGCCGAACGCCTTAATCATCTCTGCGCCAATCCCGCGCGAGCTGCCGGTGATGAGTACCACTTTACCAGTGAAATCGATGCCAGCCATTTAGTGATTTAATGATTTAGCGATTTAGCGATTGCAATCTTAAATCACTCAACCACTAAATCGCTAGATCGTTAAATTTCCATCAATGGCTTCGCCGATTCGTATTCTAACCGCCGTCCCGATTTGCGACGGGCACGATAGCGCGATCAACACCATCAATCTGGAATTCATCAGGCACGGGATTGAAGTGATTTATCTCGGCTATCACCGCTCGGTGGGCGACATTGTGCGCGCGGCGATTCAGGAGGACGTGCGCGCCATCGGCATCTCAAGTTATAACGGCGGGCACATGGAATTTTTCGCAGCTGTTGTTGATCTTTTGCGCAAAAAGGACGCGGATGACATCAAGGTTTTCGGCGGCGGTGGGGGAACCATCACCCATGACGATGCCACAATCATGAAGCGCAAGGGCGTGGAAGAAGTTTTTTTCGCCGGCACATCCCTGGAAGAAATGGCGAAATTCGTCCATCAACGCTACGGCAAAGCGCGAACCAAACGGCCACGCCCCAAGACGCGGGATCAGGAACTTGCACACAAGCTCACCGAGATCGAAGACGCAGCCGGGAAACGGAAAAAACATCGAACATCGAACATCGAACATCGAACATCGAAAGTAATTGGGTTCACCGGTCCGGGCGGCGCGGGAAAGACGACGCTGATTGACGAACTGGTGCTGCGATTTCTGAATCGAAATCCTAAAGGGCGAATTGCGATTTTATCGCATGATCCCAGCGTGGTCGGCGAGGGCGCGTTGCTGGGTGACCGCGCCACCATGATTAATTCGCAGGACGATCGCGTCTTCATGCGCAGCATGGCCACCCGCGGACAAGCGGGCGGACTCTCGCCTGCAACGCACGATTGTCTCGCGCTGCTCGCTCAATCTAATTTTGACTACGTCATTATTGAGACGGTCGGCACTGGTCAGGAAGCGATGCCATTTCAGAAAAACGGAATTGTGGATCGGACCGTGCTGGTGATGAATCCGGATTATGGCAGTCGATTGCAGTTACAAAAAATCGTGATGCTCGATTTGGCCGACATCGTTGTGGTGAACAAGAGCGATCTTCAGCGCGCGCGCACCGCGCATACGGAAATCGAACAGCGTCTCGAACAAAACCGACGATCACAGCAACTCATCGATACCGTGGCAAAACGGCATCGCGATCCTGGCGTGGACAAATTATTCGATCTAATTTGTAATCGCGCCTAACAAAGCTCTGTCATGTCGAGCGAAGTCGCCTGCCAAGCCGCAGCTTTATGCGAAGGTCTGGAGAGATCTCTGGATATTTAAGGCTGTCAAAAAAAATTAGAGATTCCTCGACTCCGCTCGGAATGACAGGAATGTAACATTGGAACATATGAGCAAGCTCGGATACGTCGTCGAGTCGGTCGAGAAGTACAATACCTTCGTTCTCGATCAGGTGAAGCGTGCGCGCAGCGATGAAAATTCGGGCACGATTTGGTGGCCAATGGAGTTGCAGCTTCAGAAAGTAGCGTCGATCCCAGCTTGCCGGCCTGGTTTTCAAAGATTAGACTTCGGAGGTGAAAACAATTTCCGTCGACGAAGCCCAGCGACAGCTCGGCCAACTCATTGCCGAAACCTGTCGCGGCGAGGTGATCGTGCTGACCGACGGCGACAAGAAGGTGAGATTTGAACCGGGCGCGCCGCTGGATGTGGAAGAGGACAGCCCGGCTCTGGAAGCGGAACTGTTGAAAGCGGCCAAGGGAGCATTCACGCCGTACTCCTCGGAAGAAATGCGCGCCGCTTGTGAGAGAGTCATCCGTGAAAAGCGCGGATGAGTCTGGCCGCCGAAAGTCGTCGTGGTTCGAAGCCGACGTCACGAACCCAAGTCAGATGGTATTTAATCGAAGCCGGAGAACGAGTGGCCCGACGATTTTGTGAGGCCGTTGATGGAACGCTACTCAAACTAGCCCAACGTCCTGACATCGGACGCTCTCGGCAATTTTCGACATCCAATGCTGCGCGGAGTACGTTCGTTTCAACTTGAATCTCCATTTCAGAAATTCCTTCTGTTCTATCGCGTAACGGAAACCACGTTGCAAGTTTGGCGCGTGATGCACGGCGCGCGAGATCTGCCGCGTCGGCTGATTGAATCGCCGGTTGAGCCAGTGTAAACAATTGTGTCTGGCGAAGCCGGCTCGGCTTCGCGAACTTTTCTTGCGATTTGGCGAATTCGATGGTGTTGTTTGTTGGACACGCGTTAAGGGAAGTCCGCGTTGGCGCGACGCCAACGCCAGCACGCGAGACGCGTGCGCTACCCAATCGGGAATCAAATTATGAGCAAGCTCGGACAAATCGTCGAATCGGTCGAAAATTATAACAAATTCGTGCTCGATCAGGTGAAGCGAGCGCGCACCGATGAGAAATTCGGGCGCGAACTGCTCGGGCGTTGGAACGACATCAAAGCGAAGATTCCGACGACGCGCACGCCAACCGGGTTGCCCTTGCCGCGGCTTGCTCTGCCGGAAATCGATGAATCGGGAGAAATCGCGCGGTATCTTTTTGGTGAAGGGTTGCCGGGCGAGTTTCCGTATCTCAATGCGGCCTATCGCGAGATGTACCTCGAGCCGGTCCGCGAGATTGAAAGCTTTGAGAAGAACGCGGGTAAAATCGACAAAAAACTCCCGCAAGCAGAGGAGCCAACCCGTTTGTTCTCCGGTTTAATGCTGGCGGAAGACACGAACAAGCGTTTCCATTATCTCACGCGGCACCAGCGCACGCACCGGCTCAGCACGGCGTTTGATGGGCCTACACTTTACGGGCTCGACAGCGACGCAGACGGCGTGTTCGGAAAAATCGGGGAGGGCGGCGTTGCGATCGACACGGTCGAAGACATGATGCGCCTTTATGATGGCTTCGATCTTGGCTCGCCGAATTTCTCCGCGTCGATGACCATCAGCGGCCCGGCGCCGATCATCATGGCCATGTACATTGCCGCGGCCAAACGGCGGTTCGGTCCGAAAGTTGTTCCGAAACTGCGCGGCACAATTCAAGCCGACATTTTCAAGGAAGTCCAGGCGCAGAATGAAACCATTTTCCCCATCGAGCCGTCACTGCGTTTCCTAACTGACATGGTTGAGTTCACTACGCGCGAGATGCCGCGCTGGTATCCAATCTCCATCAGCGGCTACCACATTGGCGAAGCCGGTTCCACGCCGGTGCAACAGGCCGCTTATACACTCTCGAACGGGTTCGCTTACGCAGAAATGTTCGCCGCGCGCGGCATCCCAGTCGATCAGTTCGGGCCGCGGCTCTCTTTCTTTCTTGATTGCGGGCTCGACGCGGAGTACATCGCCCTCGCGCGCGTGTCGCGGCGCATCTGGGCGATCGGAATGCGCGACGTGTTCGGCGCGGGGTCGAAGGCGCAGCTGTTCAAATTGCACACGCAAACCAGCGGCCGCTCGTTGATTGCCGCCGAGTTCAAAAACAATCTGACGCGCACGGCCGCGGAATTAGTGCTGGCCTACATGAACGCTACGAATTCTTGCCATTCCAACAGCGCGGACGAACCGTTCACGACCCCAAGTGAAGAATGGATTCGGCTTGCCGCGCACGGGCAGGCGATCCTGCTGGAGGAGTCTGGCATTTTCAAATATACCATGAACATGTTGAGCGGTTCCCCCGGGATGAAAGCGGTCGAGCGCGCGGTCGAGGCAGCGATTCTCGATGAATTCCGCGAGATCGAGCGGCTCGGAGGGGTATTGGCCGCGGTGGAAGAACGTTACCAGCGCAGCCAGATCCAAAACGCCGCGCATCGTTACGAACAACAAATCTACGACGGGACTCGGCCAATCATCGGATTAAATCGCTACCGCGACGGCGACGAGGAAATTCCGGAAGTGAAACTTGTGCGCGCGCCGCGTAGCAAACAGCAGTTGCAGGTCGATCGGCTGCGAAAATTCAAAAAGAAAAACGCGGAGAAAGCGAAACGCGGGCTGGACAAACTCGCGGAGGCCGTCGAGCGCGGTGAAAACTTTTTCCCAATGCTGCTCGAAGCGGCGGAGGTTTGTTCGTTAGGTCAAATTACCGGCCGCGTGCAGGAAGTCGTCGGAAGATTCAGGCCAATGGTGTAACACAGGCATCCTTGCCTGTCTCGTCACGCAGGCTTCCAGCCTGCACTGGCTATTCTTCTGCAGGCAAGATGCCTGCTCGACGGAACAGCCAGGGATGGCTGTGTTACTTCACGCGCTTGAGCCGCATGTTCTGTCCGTAAAACATAAGCCACCCCGGATCAGTGACTCGCGTCGTCTTCATCGACACGGTAACGCCGTCTCCGGTGCGAGTAATCGTGCCAGTTCCCGAGTTCTTGAAACTATCTTCGCAACTGAATTGCAGCGTGTTCTTGCCGGTGATTTTCGCCTGACCCTCGCCGTCAGGTGCCGCACCGTGCGCGTCGTTGTAAGCAGCGTCAAAGGCGACTTGGATGGGCGTTGGCCTGATTGCTGGATGCTCATTTGAAAAACCGCCTCGCCTTTGAGGAAGTTTTTGTCTGCGTACTCGCCAGCCTAATTCTGCTCGGCCGGGAAAGCATCAAATGCAGTTACGATTAGAACACTCGAAACGAAAAGGCCAACACCGTTCCGCCGCATCCACCCAAAATAGCGATTGAAGAAAGCGGCAGCAAGAGAGACGTCGAGCAGCTTCTTTCAGCTTCATCTGCGTTAACTTGCCGCGACGAACTTTTCCATAAGCGTGCAGCGACCGCGCGCTTCGAAATCTTAGAGAGGCCAATGACAACGCGATCACCCAAAACGTATCGCAAGAAACGCGATTTCCGGCAGACGCCCGAGCCGAAGGGCGGCGTAAAAAACGCGGGCGGCAAGAAACCAATTTTCGTCATCCAGAAACACGCGGCAAGGCAACTGCATTACGATTTTCGATTACAGGTTGGGCGCGCGTTGAAGTCGTGGGCGGTCCCGAAAGGGCCGTCGCTCAATCCGAAAGACAAGCGCATGGCTGCGGAAGTGGAAGATCATCCGCTGGGCTACGCGGAGTTCGAAGGCGTGATTCCAAAAGGCGAATACGGCGCAGGAACGGTGATGGTGTGGGACACAGGTAGCTACCGCAACGTCACCAAGAGGGATGACAAGAAAATTCCAATCACCAAGGCGCTGAAGCGCGGTCACGTCGCAGTCCTGCTCGACGGCAAAAAAATCAAAGGCGGTTATGCGCTTAGCCGCATCGCCAAAGGCAAAAAACCGCGTTGGCTCCTCGTAAAAATGAAAGATGAAAAAGCCGATGCGCGCCGCAAACCAACCAAAAGCGAAACGAAGTCGGCGCTTACCGAACGCACGATGAAGGAAATCGAGAAAGAAGAAAAGAAATGATGTTGCCCGCGAATCACGCGAATAACCGCGAATGGTTTAACGTGACGCAGACAATCCTGTCTGCGCTGTCAAAGGAATGTCCTAATGACGAAGCCCCGGTAAGTAGGTTGAGCGATCCGGAGTTCTTAGTCATTTGTGCTTCGTCATTAATTCGTCATTCGTCATTCGAGCTTTGTCATTTGCCATGAAGATCGGCGGCCACCAGATCGACATCTCGCACAAGGACAAAATCTTTTTTCCAAAGGCGAAGATTACCAAGGGCGATGTGGTCGATTATTTCCGACGCGTGGCAAAAGTGATGTTGCCGCACGTACGGGCACGCCCGCTGGCGATGCGCCGGCACCCGGACGGCATCAAGGGAGAAGGATTTTTTCAAAAAGAGGTGCCCGATTATTTTCCGAACTGGATCCACCGCGTGACGACGCCGCGGAAAGAAGGCGGCAAAGTGGATAATGTGGTTTGCGATAATGCAGCGACGCTCGTTTATCTGGCCAACCAGGCGTGCTTCACTCCGCACGTCTGGCTGAGCCGGCGCGACAAGCTCGATTGTCCCGATCAACTGATTTTCGATCTCGATCCGCCGGGAAACAAATTCGCGCTGGTGCGTTTCGCCGCGAAAGCGCTGCATGATCTTTTCGACAAGCTTGGACTGCGCGCATTCGTGAAGACCACAGGCTCGCGTGGTCTGCACGTGATAGTGCCGCTCGATCGCAAACAGGATTTCGACACCGCGCGCGAGTTCGCCCAGGACGTGGCGCGCGTTCTCGCGGATCGCCATCCCAAACGCCTCACCACTGAAGCGCGCAAAAACAAACGGCGCGGCAGGCTTTACCTCGATACCGGGCGCAATTCCTATGCGCAGCACGCTGTGGCGCCTTACGCGGTGCGCGCGATCGAAGGCGCGCCGATAGCAACGCCTCTGAGTTGGGAGGAAGTCGGCGAGGGCAAGCTTAACGCGCAGCGTTTCAACATGAAAAACATTTTCCAGCGCCTCAGCCGAAAATCCAATCCATGGAAAAATCTCCGCCGGTCAGTACGCTCCTTCAAAGCTGCGCGCAAACGGCTCGATGCGATCATCGAGAAGGAACTCAAAAAGTGAGACGTTAATCCTGCGATTTGCTGCAATGCCCGGCAAACCATACATCGGCACCAGTGGTTGGAATTACAAAACCTGGCGCGACGGTTTCTACGGCGACACACCGCAGAAACAATGGCTACGGTTTTGCGCTGAACGTTTCACCGGCATCGAGGTCAACGGCACGTTCTACAAGCTGCCGGAGAAAAGCACCTTGAAGAAATGGCGTGACGCGACGCCGGAAGATTTTCCGTTCGCCATCAAAGGCCACCGCTACGTCACGCATAACAAGAAGCTGCTCGATGTGGAAGAACCTGTGATCCGTTGTCGCGACGCGGCGTCGCCGCTCGGCGAACGGCTTGCTGCCGTGGTCTGGCAGCTGCCTGCGTCGTTGAAAAAGGAGATCAAACGACTTGAGGAATTTGTGAAAATCTTCGGTCAGCGCTGGAAAAGCACCCGACACGTCATCGAGTTTCGTCACAAGTCATGGTGCGACGATGAAGTGAAAAAATGCTTAAGCGAGCACGCTGTTGCTGTCTGCATTTCTGACGCGCCCGACTGGCCGATGTGGAAGGAAGTGACAACCGACCTCGTTTACATCCGACTGCACGGTCACACTCGTAAGTATGCGTCGAGCTACAGCAAGCCTGCGCTCAAGAAATGGGCAAAGCGCATCCGGAGTTGGCTTAAAGAAAACCGCAACGTGCACCTTTATTTCGACAACGACGCCGAAGGCGCCGCTCCGAAAAACGCGCTCATGTTGCTGCAAATGTTGCGCTAAACACTCGATTTTTATTTCTGGACTTCGAGCTCGTTTTCCTTCCACGCTTCGAAGCCGCCTTCCATTCCCATGACGGAAGATCTGGAAACCTCATTTCTTTGAGCCTCCTTTTTCAAAATTGTTCGAAAGACCGGGCGCGTTCGGTCTCATGTTTTGAGTTGGTTTGAGAGTTCCGAGAAAAGCTGCTCGCGGTTGTCGGGGCGCACCTCGATCACCGTGACATCGGCGCATTTTTTGATGGCATCTGTGAACGGCAACGAGCGCGCAACGATGGTGGCAAGAATTTGCGCACCGCTATCAAGCGCCTCGTTGACTGCGTCGCGAAAACTGGACGAGCGGATTTCCATTGGTCCAATTTCGTCAATCACTGTGAGCCGCTCCGCGCGCACGGCGTCGCGGATCGCTGCGACACCGATTGCCTCCAGCGCTGAAAGATCGAGTCCATATTTTCCCACACGCTCTGGTCCGACGGCTGCCGGAAAATCCACATGCGCGAACACCGCCTCTTTACCGTCGAGCGTGATGAGCTTGAATCCGACACGCTGGCCGCGTTCACGTATTTCCTCGGTGTAAAAACCGCCGGCCGGTCGTGCCAGCTCGGTCACCACCCGTTTGATCACCGTCGTCTTCCCGCAACCGGGACGGCCGGTGAGCAAGAGTTTTTGTTTCATCACGTTCCCGGGGGGAACCATTTGTAGAGCATCAAATACACTAGCACGCCTGTGACCGAGACATACAGCCAGATTGGAACGGTCCAACGCGCGATCCGCTTGTGCCGATCCCAGCGGCGACGAAAAACCTGAACGAGGGTCAAAATCACCAGAGGCAAGGTCACAAAGGCAAGCAGAACGTGCGAAGCCAACATCGGAAAGTAAACGGCGGCGATCCAACCGGTGTATCCGGAAGATTTTTCGCCAACCCGCGCATGATAAGTGATGTAGCCGACAAGGAAACAGACAGATGAGATCACCGCAGTGATCATGCACGCCATATGCCGCCGCCAGGCACCGTGCCGGATGAAATACCAGCCCATGGAAATAAAGACAGTGCTCACCAGATTGAACGTGGCATTGAGAGCAGGCAGATCGGAGATGGCCATGGTTAGAAAGTTACATCGTTACATCGATACATCGGAGAGGCGATTCAACATTGTAACTTTTGTAACATTTGTAACGTTGTAACCCTTCGAGGATTCATGCCCGCCGTTCTTGAACCATCGCAGGTTCGCGCTTCCGCCCACACTCGACGCGCGCGCTGGGCACGCCGCGTTGCTGTCGGCTTGCTGCGTCTAGCGATTCTTGCCGCAATTTCTGCGACTGTCGGCGGCGGCTACTATCTCGCGCGCCGGGGATTTGGCCGTGAATGGCGCTACCGCGTTGTCGAGGAACTGCACAAACGCGGCGTCGAAGCCTCCATCGGGCGGCTGACGCTGGATCCGTTTCGCGGTCTGGTCGCGAAAAACGTCAGGATTTTCGACTACAAGAACCGCGAAAACACGCTGGCGCTGATCAGCGAAGTGTCGCTCGACATCAATTACGCTGCGCTCATCCATCATGAGCCGTTTCTCAACGCATTGGATGTGCGCGACGCGCAAATCGCGCTTCCCATCAAGACCGGGGAAGGAAAAGCAGACAAGGCGCAACTGACCGATTTCCGCGCCCACGTTTATTTTCCGCCGGAACAAATCTACGTGAGTCAGGCCGAGGGAATCCTCTGCGGAATTCGGATTTCTGCGACGGGCCAATTAATCAAGCGCGAAAATTACCAGCCGTCGCCGCCGATCTCGCCAGAAGAATGGCAAAAGCGGTTGTTGATTGCGCAGCGCGTGCTGAATGAATTACAGAAGTTCAGCTTCCCGGCTGCGCCTCCCTCCTTGCAGTTAAAGTTCAGCGGCGACTTGGCAGAAATGGAAAAGGCGCGCGTGGAGACGATGCTGCGCGGGGACCGATTGCAACGCGGCAGCTACGAAATGAGAGACTTGTCCGCCGCTGCCGAATGGAGGGACGGGCGCTTGAGCGTCGCGCAGTGCGAATGGAGCGACCTGAAAGGGAGTTTTGCCGGGCGCGCAGATTGGAACCGCGAAACTAATACCGCCAAATTCCAGATGCGCAGCAGCCTGGATTTAAAAGCGTTTCTTGACGCTTTCGGTCTGGGCCGACCGCTCGCCGGCATGGAATTTCATTCGCCGCCTCTGGTCGAAATCGCCGGTTCGGTAAATTTCGGATCGGAACGATTTCGACCGGACATCATTGGGCACACTGTTTTCGGGGAGTTCACGTACAAAAATGTGCCGTTCTCTAATCTGACGGCCGATTTTTCCTGGGACGGCGAGCGCGCATTCGTCCGCGATTTGCGGGTGCATCATCAGAGCGGCCAGATCAGGGCCGATCTGTTCGATGCGCCGGATGATTTTCGGCTCAACATCGAGAGTACAATGTCGCCAGGGGCAATCCGTGCGCTTGTTCCATCCGATATGAACGATTTTCTGCGTCAGTGGGAGTGGCAGCGTTCGCCTGTAATCCACCTCGCAATCCGCGGCACCGATCGCAATCCGGTGAATTGGCAAGGCGAGGGAACAATTGGTTTGGGGCGCAGCCGCTACCGTGGAACATGGATGAACAGCGCCAACACCCGAATTCATTTCGCCGACGGCGCGCTCACTTGCGAAGATCTTCACGTGGCGCGCGATGAAGGCGCCGGCTCCGGCACTTTCACTTACGATTTCAAACACCACGAGGTGCGCGTTTCAAACATCAGAAGCTCAATCAATCCGGCCGAGGCAATTTTCTGGATTGAGCCAAAGATTTGGAAGACTGTAGTGCCGTACAAATTCCGGCATCCGCCGAATCTCACCGCGAATGGCGTTTACCAATTTCGCGGCGGCAGGAACACGCGTCTGGAAATCAAGGTGGATGGCGCCACCGGAATGGACTATGTTTTCCTCGGCAAAACGCTGCCGTTCGACCGTGTCTCGGGGCGATTGCTTATCACCAACGATCGATTGCAGATTCTCGATTTCCGCGGCGACATTTTTTCGGGCGCGCTGCGCGGAAATCTCGATATTTCACTGGCGAAGAACAATCCGCGCTATCATGCTGCGCTCGCCCTAACGAACGTCGATTTTCCTCATCTCACCAGCCTGTATTTCAGCTACTATCACTACCGCACTGTGCGTGGGCAGCTGAGCGGGACATACGATTTCGATGGCTTTGGCACGGACTCACGCAAGATGAATGGCGCCGGGAAAGTCGCGGTCACCAACGGGGATGTGTTCGCCATTCCTGTTTTAGGGCCGATCTCAGAAATCCTCAATCACATCGTGCCGGGCGTTGGGTACAGCGTTGCCCGTGACGCAGGCGCGAAATTTACGATCAGGGACGGAATCATTCATACTGACGATTTGAATGTCGCGGGGCAACTTTTCAGCGTTGTCGGTCGGGGCGACATTTATTTTCTCGACGACAAAATCGATCTCGACGCGCACATCAGCGCAAAAGGCCCCGGCATCCTGCTCACGCCGGTTTACAAGCTTTTCGAATACAAAGCCGAAGGCAGTTTAAAAAAACCCGATTGGCACCCGAAGCGATTCTGAACGGTCGCGGTGAAGAAAAAGGAAACGGTGAAACGGCGAAAGGGCGAAAGGGCGCCTTCCTCGATTCGCCCCCTCGCCGGTTCGCCGGGTCATGCGATTCTTCTCGGCGCGCACATGTCCATCCGCGGCGGTGTGAGCATGGCGATTGAGTGCGCGCTCTCGATCCGCTGCACGGCCATGCAAATTTTCGTCAAGAACAACATGCAGTGGTTTGCGCGCCCGCTGACGCGCGAGGAAATCCGCGCTTTCCTCGATCATGTCCAACGCGGCGAATTGTTGTCCGTCTTTGGGCATGCCAATTACCTCATCAATCTCGCTGCGACCAATCCGCAATTTCACGCGAATTCGATTCGCGCGCTGCGCGAAGAATTAATTCGCGCAGACCAACTCCAGCTGCCGTTTCTGGTTTTGCATCCGGGCGCGCACCTCGGCGCGGGCGAACAAGCGGGCGTCGAGAAGATTATCGATTCGATCGACGAGGCGTTTCGCAGAATTCCGAAGGTGAAAACCAAAATCGCGCTCGAGACTACGGCCGGACAAGGTTCCGGCATCGGTCATCGCTTTGAGCATCTGGCGCACATCATCCAGAACGTGCGCGAACCGGGGCGACTATGTGTGTGCCTCGACACCGCGCACGTTTTCGCCGCCGGTTACGACATCAGCAGCGAAGCCGCGATCAGAAAAACGTTTCGCGAATTCGATCGGGTGATCGGCCGAGATCGTCTCGTTGCAATCCACCTCAACGATTCCAAAGCCGTTTGCAGTTCGCGAGTGGACCGGCACGAACACATCGGCAAAGGCCGGATTGGCCTCGACGCTTTCCGCTTCATCATGCGCAGCCGCCGTTTCAGCAAAATCCCGAAAGTGCTCGAAACACCGAA
>QHOF01000371.1:0-234 GCA_003219335.1 Verrucomicrobiota bacterium
GTCCCGGGAGACGGCGAAGATTTTAACCAGTCCCTGGAACGCGCGGGACGCGTTGCCGATTTCCTCGAATTCGCCGAGCTGATGTGCACGGACGCCCTCGATCGCGATGAATCTGCCGGAGCGCATTTCCGCGATGAACATCAAACCCCGGATGGCGAAGCGTTGCGCGACGACGAGAATCACGCCGCGGTCTTCGCGTGGGAATTTCAGGGCGACGGCGAACCCCCCAACCTC
>QHOF01000371.1:319-3364 GCA_003219335.1 Verrucomicrobiota bacterium
ATTCTGCTCGCTACCGCCGGCATTTTGCCGGGGACTCTTCGCGCGCAGCGTGCAAAAACCGCGGAGCTCTCGCCCTCCTGCTGCCGCCCCTGTCGAAGCTGTCCGGCAACATGCCAGACAGAGCGGGCAACATGCCCGCGCTCCCCGATCTTTCTCTTTGCAACGTATAACATGAATTTCCACCTGAGAATCTGGCGGCAAAAGGATCGCCAATCCCACGGCAAACTCGTTGATTACGAAGTGCGCGACATTTCGCCGAACACGTCGTTTCTCGAGATGCTCGACATTTTGAACGAAAATCTGCTCCAAGGCGGCGAGGAACCGGTCGCGTTCGACTCGGATTGCCGCGAAGGGATTTGCGGCACCTGTTCGCTCACAATTAACGGCGAGGCGCACGGGCCCGATCATCCGGGGGCGGTATGCGAGCTTTATATGCGAAAATTTCGCGACGACGCGACGATCACGGTCGAGCCGTTTCGCGTCGGCGCTTTCCCAGTAGTGAAGGACCTGGTGATCGATCGCAGCGCGCTCGATCGCATCGTGCAGGCCGGCGGATTCATTTCCGCGCGCGCCGGCTCCGCGCCCGAGGCAAATTCAATTCCCGTTCCCAAACACGACGCTGATCTGGCGATGGAAGCTGCGGCCTGTATCGGCTGCGGCGCGTGCGCAGCCGCCTGTCCGAATGGGTCCGCGATGCTTTTCACTTCTGCGAAAGTCTCGCATCTTGCGCTTTTGCCGCAGGGGCATCCCGAACGCGAAAGTCGCGTCGTGAAAATGGTGCAGGTGATGGACGCGGAGGGCTTCGGCAATTGCACCAACACTTACGAATGCGAAGCGGTCTGCCCCGCTGAGATCAGCGCTAGTTTTATCGCGAAACTGAATCGCGAATACGCACGAGCGCAGTTCCGTCAACGCATCGGCGAATAATCTCACGCGTCAGCGCGTTTCGTACACGCACGACCACAATTCCGGATCGAGTTCTGCCTTCGCACGGGTGGCGAGAAGCAGCGGATCGGCATTTTCGTGCAGCACTGCGAATACTGTCGAACCGGAACCGGACATCAGGGCTGCGCTGACTTCCGGCTGCTTGAGCAGCCACATCTTCAGCTGCGCGAGAAAAATAAACTTTTCAAAAACCGGACGCTCGAGATCGTTCACGAAAGTGTGGCCCGCGAATTTCTGCGCTCCATAATGAATCCCTGGAATTTCACGGGAATGTTGCCAGCGCGAGTAGGCCCATGCGGTCGGCACGCCAAAGTCGGGTTTCAGCGGGAGAATCGAGAATTGTTTGTGCAATTTAATTGGGCTAACCACTTCGCCGCGTCCCTTGCAGAGCGCAGCAGATTGAAAAATAAAAAAGGGAACGTCCGATCCGATTCTCGCTGCGATTTCGGCGAGTGTTTCGCGCGACAGTTTCGTCTCGAACAGTTCGTTGAGCGCAAGCAGAGTTGAAGCCGCGTCGCTGCTGCCGCCGCCCAGACCGGCGCCGCCAGGAATTTTCTTCCGGAGCTCGATGGAAACATCGCTCTTGCGCTTTGTTTTCGCGAAGAACGCTTTCGCCGCGCGCACGACAAGATTCTCATCGCCCTGCGGCACCGTTGGCTCATCGCAGCGCAACTCGATTCCGCCTCCGCTGCTGCGCCTTTCAATTTCGATCTCGTCGTGAAGCGAAATCGGCGCAATGAGCGTCTCGATCTCGTGAAAGCCGTCGGCGCGCTGACCAAGAATTTTCAGCGAAAGATTAATTTTCGCAGGGGCGCGGACTTGCATTTAATGTCATGTCGAGCGTAGTCGAGACATCTCATGTTGCCAGTCAAAGCTAACGCTGCGGGTTCGACTTCGCTCGGAATGACAAAAGACAAAATCATCGTTGCGCTGGATGTCGCGACAAAAGAAAAAGCGCTCGCCCTTGTTGAACAATTGCGCAACCAGATTTCGTTTTTCAAAATCGGCCTGCAACTCTACACAGCTGAAGGCCCGGAAATTGTGCGCGCCGTTTTGTCCAGGAGCGCAAAAGCTTGGCTAGATCTCAAGCTCTACGATATTCCAAACACGGTCGCACGAGCAGTCGAATCCGCGAGTCATCTTGACGTGCATATGCTCACCATTCACTTGAGCGGCGGGAGCGAAATGATCCGCGCCGCGACCGCGGCTCGTGCAAATAATATGTTGCTCCTGGGTGTGACCGTTTTAACAAGCGCGACTGAACAAACGCTGCGCGAAATTGGAGTCGCCGGCAAAGTGGACGACCAAGTCTTGCGCCTCGCCACGCTGGGTGTCGAAGCAGGAATCGACGGAGTTGTCGCCAGTCCACATGAAGTCAAAAAGCTTCGCGCGGAATTTGGCGACAAAATCAAAATCGCTGTTCAGGGAATTCGCCCGACGTGGGCCGAGCCGGGCGATCAAAAACGATTCATGACGCCCCGCGAGGCGCTTGAAGCTGGTGCGGACTATATCGGCATTGGCCGGCCGATCACGGCGCATCCGCAGCCGAGCGAAGCCGCACTAAAGATTTTGAAAGAACTAAGCTGATCCCTGTCATTCCGAGCGGACATCTGTCATGTCGAGCGAAGTCGCCTGCCAAGCCGTAGCTTTACGCGAAGGCTTGGAGACATCTCTAATTGCTGTCTTTTAAGAATAAGAGATCCTCCACTTCGGTCAGAATGACAAAATAGTGACTCGACATGACAAGGAGGCTATTCACAACGCTCCACGTTTATCACGACGACGCTGCGTGCTCGGCCGCGATGAACATGGCGATCGATGAAGCGTTGCTTGAGTTCGCAATGGTCCCATCCATCCGCCTCTACCGCTGGCAGTCCCCTGCCCTCTCGTTTGGGTATTTTGGGAAATTTGCGGATGTATCGTGTTACGAGCGTGAGCGGGATTTGGTCCGCCGCTGGACTGGCGTCGGGATCGTTTTTCACGGAGAAGATCTGACGTATTCGATTGTAATTCCGGCGAGCGACTCGGTCTTTGGCGAATCATCAGCGGCGATTTTCGAAAACGTTCATCGTGTTTTAGCCGATGCGTTGAACGGAATTG
>QHOF01000028.1:0-13361 GCA_003219335.1 Verrucomicrobiota bacterium
CTTCAAGAAAGTTCGGAAGCTGGAGGCGCCCGGGCCCTCCCCGCTCATTCTTGCGAACAAGCCTTAACGCGTGGTGCGCGGTTCCGGGTAGCGCATGCGTCTCGCGTGCTGGCAAGCGCGTCCTCGCGATTGCGAACTTTTCTCAAAGCCATCCTGTTTCTGGCTGTCGGCATTTACAGAAAAGATTGTTTCGGCGCGACGCCGAAACCAGCACGCGGGACGCGTGCGCTACCCCAGAATCGGCTTCTCTTCGGCGCATCGACGTGTTTTCATAGCGCCGGATGAAAAAAGTAAAAACGAAATCGCCCACCAAAATAAAGAGCCGCGCGGCTGCGAAAAATGTCGAGATGAACGTGCCTTACCGCAAACCCGCCCTTCGCAGTGAAGCGTTTGCCAGAGCTTTGGAGGATGCAAAATCATGCGTTAATGATCGCGAAAGTCTGCAAGCGCTTTTCAACGAGGCAGCGAGCAAGGCCGCGGCGGTGCCTAGGGAGCCGTTCAAAGAAAGCTGGCCGTATCTCCAAACCATGCTGCGTTTGGTCCGCGCGCACCATTGCCGCGAATATGATCAGGTTCCTAAAGACGCGCTGCTATGGATGGTTGCTGCTCTCAATTATCTGGTCGATCCGTTCGACTTAATTCCAGATAAGACGGTCGATGACGCCGCCGTGATCGAATTTGTCACTGATAAGACCCGGCAAACGCTGGACGATTTCATGACCTGGGAAACGACAGTGTCAGCGCGTGGCGGAGATTCTGGGTAGCGCACGTGTCTCGCGTGCTGGCAAGCGCGTCCTCGCGATTGCGGACTTTTCTTACCGTGATGCTAGCTCCGAAAATCCAATTTTTAAGGAAAGTTCGTTTCGGCGCGACGCCGAAACCCACACGCGAGTCGCGTGCGCTACCCAGAGTGTGCGAACCCACAACCCGTATCTTAGACCAACAACAACGCCGGGTGTTCGAGAAGGTGGCGCAGCTCTTTCAGATATTCGGCGCCCAGCGCGCCGTCGATGACGCGGTGGTCGCAGCTCATCGTGAGCGACATGCGATGGCCCACCACGATTTGATCGCAATCGTCGATGACTGGAACTTTTGTGATCTTGCCCACGGCGAGAATGAATCCTTGCGGCGGATTAATCACTGCGGAAAAGCTGTCGATTCCCATCCCGCCGAGGTTTGAAACGGTGAACGTGCCGCCCTGAAATTCCTCCGGTTTCATTCGTTTGTTGCGCGCACGATGCGCCAAATCCTTCGCCAGTTCGCTGATCTCGCGCAGCGATTTGTTTTGTGCCGCACGAATGACCGGGGTCAGCAGCCCGTCTTCGATCGCCACCGCGACGCCGAGATCGACATCCGCGTACTGGACGATCGCGTCGCCCTCGAACGAGGCGTTCACGCGCGGCACCTTGACCGCGGCCTGAACCGCCCCTTTCAAGACAAAATCGTTTACTGTGATTTTGGCGGCGTCAGCGTTTTCGCCTGCGGATTTTAATTCCTCGCGCGCTTCCATGAGCGGCCCGGCGTTAATTTCGACTGTGAGATAGAAATGCGGGACCGGACCGAGACTCTCGACCAGGCGTTGCGCAATGATTTTGCGCATCCCTGAAAGTTGAATGCGCGCGCTTTCGCCAGCTTTAACGGCAGCCGACACCGAAGGCTTCGGCGCGGCGACTTTTGATTTGGCCGCGGCGCGCACGTCGGTCTCAGTTACACGACCTTCCGGACCCGTGCCCTTTACGCTGGAAAGATCAATGCCCAGTTCGGCCGCGACTCGGCGCGCAACAGGCGACGCTTTCACGCGCGGTTCTTCCGCTTTTTCGACTTTCTGGGCTGTTTTTTCAGCTTCAGCTTTCCTCTCCGCCTTCGGGGTAGCTGCTTTTTTCTCCTCTTCCTCTTTAGCCTTCTTCGGCTTCTCTTCTTTCTTCGGTTTCTCTTCTCTTTCCTCCGGCTCTTTTTTTGCGGCTTCCTTTTTCGGTTCTTCTTCTTTCTCCTCTTCGGCTTCAGGTTTTTCCTCTTTCTCTTCCTTCGCTTTTTCCTCTTCTTCCTTAGGCGCTTCCTCGACCTCGGCGCCGATAAAAGCGATCCTATCGCCGATATTTACCTTCCCGCCTTCTTCGACATAAATCTCGGTGAGCGTCCCATCCTCGGGCGATTCCCATTCCATCGTTGCCTTGTCGGTCTCGATCTCGGCGAGCACTTCACCGGCGGAAACTTGATCGCCTTTCTTTTTCTTCCACGCGACGAGGGTGCCCTCGGTCATCGTGTCGCTAAGTTTGGGCATTTGGATTTCAGGCATCGGATTCGAAGTTGAATTGTTAAAAGAGTTACATCGTTACAACGGATTCGCCTTTTTAACTTTGTAACATTGTAACCCTTTTAACTTAGTTTACGCGTAGCAAACCTGTTTCACGGCGGCGAAGAGTTTGTCGGCGTTAGGAAGCACGGATTTCTCGAGGCGTTCATTGTAGGGCATTGGAACGTCTTCTTGAGATACGCGCAGAATCGGCGCGTCGAGCGCATCGAAAATGTTTTTTTGAATCCGGTAGCAAATTTCCGCGCCGACACCACAGAATGGATGATCCTGTTCGACGATCACCACCCGATGCGTTTTAGCAACCGAATCGAAAATCGTTTTCTCATCGAGTGGTTTGATCGAGCGCAGATCGACAATTTCCGCGGAGATGTCTTCCTCTTCCAGTTGGGCCGCAACTTTGAGCGCCAGCGGCACGGTCTGCGCATAACAGATAACCGAGACATCGCTGCCCTCGCGTTTCACATCCGCTTTACCGAGCGGGATGAGCAGCTCTTCATCCGGCGGCTCGACCATTCCCTTCGAGCTATAGAGCAGTTCCGCTTCCAAAACGAGCACCGGGTTGTCGTCGCGCACGGCGGTCTTCAACAACCCTTTCGCATCGCGTGGCGTGGCTGGCGCGCACACTTTCAAGCCGGGCACGCTGGCATAAAAATTTTCCGTGGCGTGCGAGTGCGTCGCGGCGAGCTGATGCGCCGGACCATTCGGTCCGCGAAACGTAATGGGAATGTTGAACTGCCCGCCGGACATCAGGAACATGTTCGGCGCGTTGTTCACCACCTGATCGAACGCTACGAGCGAGAAACTGAACGTCATGAACTCGATGATCGGTCGCAGGCCGACCATCGCCGCGCCGATCCCCAGCCCGGCGAAACCGTTTTCGCTGATCGGCGTGTCGATGATTCGTCTCGGCCCAAACCGTTCCAGCAAACCTTGGCTGACTTTGTAAGCGCCGTGATATTCGGCGACTTCTTCGCCCATGAGAAAAACATTTGGGTCGCGCTCGAGCTCTTCGGCGAGCGCTTCGTTCAACGCCTGACGATATGTGATTTCTCTCACTCCTTTGCTCCATTGAAATACACGTAATCGTAAACTTCCTCGACCGGCATCTGTGGACTTTTCTCGGCAAATTTGACCGCCGCCAGCACGGTTTCCTTCGCCCGCTTGTCCAGCATGTCGAATTGTTCGTTGGTTAATTTTCCCTCGCGCGTAAGCTGTGCGCGCAAGCGCGTGATGGGGTCGTCGAGTCGATATTTCTCCAGCTCCTGTTTCGTCCGGTAACTTGCCGGATCCGACATCGAGTGGCCGCGATAGCGATAAGTGCGCACCTCCAAAAATGCCGGGTGCGCCTCCTTCCGGATGGAATCGACGATCTCGGCGACCTTATCGCGCACTTCACGAAAGTTCATTCCATCGACGATTTCGCCTGGTATATCGTAGCCTTCTGCGCGATCGATAATTTGCTTGAGCGAGGTGGATCGTTTCACAGAGGTGCCCATGGCAAAAAGGTTGTTCTCGCAAATGAAAACGATCGGCAATTTATAAAGTGCAGCCAGATTCAACGCTTCGTGGAAAGATCCTTGATTGATTGCGCCGTCACCGAAAAAGCAGAGTGTCACCCGATCTTCGTCCCGATACTTAATGGCGAAAGCCATTCCAACTGCCAGCGGAACGTGCGCGCCGACAATGGCGTGACCGCCGTACATGTGATTTTTCCGGTCGAAGAAATGCATCGAGCCACCGAGACCCCGTGAGCAGCCAGTCTCTTTTCCAAAAAGTTCCGCCATGCACGCGTCCGCGCTGGTGCCGCGAGCGAGCGCGTGAGCGTGATCGCGATATGCAGTGATGACGTAATCGTCGTCACGCACCGCGGCCAACGCGCCGGTGACTACTGCTTCCTGGCCAATGTAAAGATGACAAAAACCGCCGATCTTCTGCGCTTGATACTGCTGGCTGGCGCGCTCCTCGAAGCGCCGGATCAACAGCATCAGCGAGAGCATTTCGACTTCGTCGCGCTGCTCTCCCGGCTGCATGGCGGTCAAGCCGCAGCGGCGGGATCCCGCAGCTGCGGGACGGCGCGAGTTCCCGATCTACCCCTGCTTCGTCCCAGATTCATGCAAACAACAAATAGCAATGTGAATAGAAGATCGCTAACGAGTGAATTGCGGAAAAACATCCAGCTTGGCGTCGCGCTGTATTGAGGCAATCCCAACGTGAGCGACTGAACGAGTCCTGCGAAATTTTTCGTGTAACCCGGGTCGCTCAACCAGGAAAACGCGTTGGTGACCGCGTAGAAAATTGTCGATCCAACAATAGAAGCTGGTAAAAGCGTCTTCAGCGATGCCCGATTTTGTAAGAGAATTCCCACGCATCCAACGAGTGCGAGCACCGCATAGCGAACTAGAATCTGCGCGTCCAGTAGTCCCACCCCTGCCGGATAACGAAAATTAATTACCGCATCAGAAATGAACAGAGTCACCAGCGGCACCGATAATTTATATTTCTTTGGCAAGTACGCCGCACTGCAGAGTGCGATTGCTGCGAGCGGCACGAAGTTGGAAAGCCAGCTCGCGCCGGAATGAATCAAGAGTCCCGTCGTGACCCGATAAACGACGGCTGAAAAAACCAGAAGGAGCGCGGGAATCATTCCACAGAATCTATCCGGCCGGTAAGATATGCAAAGGGCATTTGAAATCGTCATTCCGAGGGCAGTCGAGGAATCTCGTGGCCCTACTGTGCGTAAATTCGCGGGCTCCTTCGACTCCGCTTCGCTCCGCTCAGGATGACGGGGTGCTATTTCGCGGCGGCGAGCGCTTTGTTGAGCCGCGCTTTGCGACGATTGGCTGCGTTTCGATGGATGATTCCGCGTTTGGCAGCTTTATCGATCGCGGCAATAGCTGCTCGGATTTGCTCCGCGCTGGGTTTTTCGGAAGAACGCAACTGGCTTTGGATGGTGCGCAGTCGCGTCACCACGCTGCGATTACGCAGCGACCGTTTTAACGTCTGGCGAGCGCGTTTGGCAGCTGATCTGGTGTTGGCCATTAAAAAATTTAGTGGAAGGCGACCTCGCGAGCACGAGTGGGTTTGTCAACTCCGAAAGGGTCTCCGGTAAGCACTCACGCGGGTTAAACCGTGCTAATTCGGCAGCGGCTTCGCTGCTCTCTCCCCGGCACCCGCACGGACCGAAGCGTTACAAGCGTTTGCTCAATGCGAGCTTCGCCTTTTGTCGCTGGGCAGCAAGCGCTCCCCCCATTCGCATTTGTTCGACAGTGAGTGTGCCTGAGGCAGATGTTGGTTCAGGCTGCTGCTGCTGCTGGATGTTCGGATTTTCGTTCTGCGCAACCAACATATTACTGGCCGGCGACGGCCCGGCTTTTGGCACCTTGGGTAAACGATCGGGAATGATTTGCACCAGCGCCCCCATTGGAACTTGATTGTAAAGCGCGGCGATGTCGGCGGCTTTCATTCTGATGCAACCATAGCTGGCTGGCCGGCCGATCGTCTTTTCTTCCGGCGTCCCGTGGATGTAGATGCAGCGGTGAAATGCTTGCGCATTTTGCGTTTCAAGTCCGCTTAGCCAAATGATCCGCGTAGTCACTGGATCGCGGCCAGGAGCATTTGGCTGGAGAATCTCACCGGTCCAGCGCCGGTTGTGAAAAACAGCGCCGACTGGCGCGTTGTCGCCGATCTTTTGCGCAACCATGAGGTAACCGAGCGGCGTCGTCATTCTTCCACGAAAATCACCGACGCCGAACTTGGAGGTTGAGACCGGGTAAATTGCCACTCTCCCGCCATTTTCCATAAGCATCAGTTTCTGGTCGTGGATGCTGACTATCAGCTGACGGGAGGTATCGAGCCGAACGGGCTGTGTGGCAGAAAATGCCGGCGCGATCGAAACCAGACTGAAAATCACCGCCAAAAGCCGAAACATGCGCAATCTTTTACCCGATAATTCGGGTTTGTCACGCGGGAATTGCAGCGTTCGAGCGCGAGCCGCCAAAATTGATTCTTGACCAGCGGCTGCTGAATGAAGAGAGGCACACGTAGAGGAAACCTCCCTGGAACATCAGGAGGAACGGCACCGAGAGGAACTGTTCGTGAACAATGGCGAATACTACGAAATAGCTGAAATAAACGGCGAAAGCCAGTTCCAGCAGCGGAAGTATTGACTTGAGCGGCCGGTATTTGCAGCTGCGCCAATGCTGCGATTTGCGTTCAATGCCATACTTTGGCGTCCGCGTGAAATCGGATTTGTGATTGATGAGCGCTTCCAGCACCGCTCGCGCGTTATTGAGCGAGAGACCAATTCCCAACGCGAGCAGACATGGCAGAAAAAGAATCTCTCTCATCCATGTGCGCGGATGCAGCTCGCGCTGCGCGCAAATATAGAAAAGGCCGACCGAGGCCGACGCTGCAAGAAAGATCGGAACGTCGATAAGCACCGTGCGCAGCCAGCCGCCTTGCGGGGCACCTGCGGAGGGGTGCAAAAGAATGCACAGAATGGCAAGGAGCAGGTAAGCGAAGTTGGACATCAAATGCCCGGTGGCCTCCAGCTTGATTGGAAACGAAAGCCGGCTGCGCCAGATGGTGGGCAACAATTTTTTACAGGTCTGGACCGAGCCTTTCGTCCAGCGATGCTGCTGAGACTTGAAACCGTTCATGTCCACGGGGAGTTCCGCTGGAGTAACAACGTCAAGAAGATAGACAAATTTCCAGCCCGCTAGCTGAGCGCGATAGCTAAGATCGAGGTCCTCACACAGCGTATCATATTGCCAGCCTCCGCTTTGTTCGATGCATGAACGCCGCCAGAGGCCGGCGGTCCCATTAAAATTGAAAAACCGACCGCTGCGGCTGCGTGCAGTTTGCTCAAGCAAAAGATGCCCATCCAAAAAGATCGCCTGCATCCGCGTGAGCAATGAATACCCGCGATTCAAATGGCCCCAGCGGGTCTGGATCATTCCTACTTTGGGATCGGTGAAGAAATGGATGGTGCGTTTCAGTAAATCTTTCTGCGGGACAAAATCGGCATCCAGGATGCAAACGAATTCGCCTTTGGCAGCAGCCAATCCTGCCGCCAGTGCGCCCGCCTTGAAGCCGGTGCGGTCCGCCCGATGGATGAGCTGAACGTTAAAACCCTGCTGGCGCAGTTCCTCTGCACGCGAAGTGGTGATCTCGCGTGTCTCGTCGGTTGAATCATCCAGCACCTGAATTTGCAAAAGCTCCCGCGGATAATCCAGTTCGCTCACCGAACGGAGCAACCGCTCCGCCACGTACACCTCGTTGAAGATTGGCAACTGCACTGTCACCGTTGGCAGTTGTTCAAAATAACGGACTGGCGCCGGGCCCCGCTTCCGGTTTTTCAGGTACAGATAAATGATGAAATAGCGATGGATGCCATACGCTGAAAGCCCGATGAGCACGCTCAGATAGCAAACCGTCCAAATAATATGTCCGATGCTTCCTTGCATGGGAGTTCCTATGGCCGCCAATCGTTGAGGCAGTAAGGGCGACATGATGCCGTTTTCACCGGTCGCGTCAATCCAAAAATCGCAGGTTTGCATGTGAAAACCGCGGTCACATCGTGTTGATACACAACAGTCTCCCTTTCATCTTCGTAATTGCCGGGGCGGCTGGTCTGCCAATCGCCGTGACATGGCCGGGAAGAAGTCTCGCCTCGCTGCGATAACACGCGCTTTTTGGTCGTGACATTCGCCCTTGCCTGGAGCGAACAGCAGGTTAACCGTGATAGGGCCAATTTTCTCGAGGCAGGCATGCGGTTGGGAGATCCAATAACGAAACGAACGCTCGACCGTTTCGAGCGTTTCAAGATCATCTTTCCTATTCTTCTGGCAGGATGGATCCCATCGATCCTGACGCTGATTGTTTCCTATACCATCCTGCGTGATACGCTGGAATCAAGAATCCTGCGTGACCGGCAAACCCTGATCCAATTGGTCGGCCACCTCGTTGGCCATGATCTAAACCGCAGCCGCAGCGTGATCGAGTACTATCAGACGCTGCCGGACACGGCGAGAGTTTTGAGCGCAGCAAATGCGCAGCTTGCCCAGCAAGGGGTAAACTCGGCGTTTTATTCACATCCGCAGATCGACGGGATGTTTATCACCATGCCGGACGGTACTCTTCTCGCATCGATTCCAACCGCTCCCGAGTTGACCGGCAAGGATTTTGGCTCCGAGCACTGGCGCGAACAAGCAGCAGCGACCACCGGAGTTTATGTCTCGGCGGTCCACCCTCGTTTGTCGGACAATCGACCGGTCACCGACATCGTCGGCGCGGTGCGCGCGCCGGACCGGAGCATCCTGGGCTATGTTGGAGTTTCCGTCCTTGTGGAAAGAA
Source organism: Verrucomicrobiota bacterium (assembly GCA_003219335.1). GTDB lineage: Bacteria > Verrucomicrobiota > Verrucomicrobiia > Chthoniobacterales > UBA10450 > Udaeobacter. The sequence continues at coordinate 8,669 of QHOF01000028.1, forward strand.
TTGGCCGCCGCCTGTCCACGATTGAATTTTCGGATCGGCTCCTTTTTGAGGTGCTCGATCAAAATGGCAACGCGCTTTTTGCCAGCGATTTCAAACCGAACCCGGCAACAGCTTCACCGACGAAAAATAGCCAATTGATCAAGGAGATCAGCCAGAGCAAGAGCGGGCATTTCGAGGGTCATGGCAATCTTTATTCTTTCAGCCCTGTCGAATCGACCGGCTGGGTGGCGGTGGTGGAGCAGCCGAAAGCCCTGGCTTACCAGCCGGTTCATGACCTTCTGGGGCGAATGACGGTACTTGCAGCCTGGTTGATTGTCCTCACGACCGTCTTTGCGTGGCTGGGCAGCAGGTTTTATCAGCGTCAGATGGAATCCAGGCAGCGACTGGAGCGCGAGGTTATCTTCAACGAGAAAATGCTTGCGAACATGCCCGGCGGAATCGCCTTTGTCGATCCTGTGTCCCGCCGCTTTCTTCACGCCAACGATGCTTTTGTGCGCATGGCGGAACGCTTTGGAGACCTGCCTGGAGACCTGCCGGACGGTCGCGACATCACCGAAATTACCTGCGAGGAAGTGAAGATCGCGCCGCCGGGAGCAATTGAGAGGGTGCTTAGCTTTGGAACGCCATTTCAATTAACCGAACGCCCATTGAAAGATAAGACCGGGGTGACGCATTTTTTAGATATTAATCTGCTCCGGCTACAGGGCGCGCAGGAAACCATTCAAGGCGCGCTTTATCTGGTGGAAGACAAAACGCGCGACGTCACATTGCGTCAGGAATTGATTGCCGCAAATGCTGCCAAGGACCAATTCCTGGCACTTTTGTCGCACGAGCTGCGCAGTCCTCTCTCGCCGGTAATTGCCATGGTGGGAGAGCTCGAAGCCGAAGTGCCAGACTCTCAGCCCGTCAGAGAAGCGCTGGAAGTCGTCCGGCGCAACGTGGAGCTGGAAGCACGCTTAATTGACGATTTACTCGACGTGACTCGTATCTCGAAAGGCAAATTGCAATTGAGCTTTGAGACGATTTGCGTTCATCAAGTCATCCAGCGCGCGTACGAGATATGCCGAAAAGAAATCGAAGCGAAAAACCTGGAAGTGAAGCTCCACCTTCGCGCCGTTCACACGCACGTGGAGGGCGATCCGGCACGATTGCAACAGGTCTTTTGGAATTTGATCAAGAACAGCGTGAAATTTACTCCCGAAAAAGGCCGAATCACCATCGAGACGCTCAACCCATCGCCGGATAAAATTGAGGCGCGCATTATAGACACTGGCATCGGCATCGAGCAGGAAAAGATCGATAAAATCTTTAACGCATTTGAGCAGGGCCAGGCTGAGATCACCCGCCGTTTTGGAGGCCTCGGGCTCGGCCTCTCCATTTCGAAGGCGTTGATCGACGCGCACGGCGGAAAAATCCGGGTGCAAAGTCCCGGGAAAGATCAGGGAGCCACATTTTCCGTGAAACTAAACACCGTGCTCGCTCCGATCGGTGGCGACGGCGAGAAGCAAGATCAACCAGCAGACGGGGAAGCGGATCGGGCCGTTTCAAAGCACCGGCGTGTCCTGCTGGTAGAGGATCATCATGATACCTGCATCGGGATGAAAAGAATGTTGGAGCGCCGGGGTTACGAAATTACCGTGGCCCATACTGCTCAACAAGCGGTGGAGAAAGTCCACACGCAGGACTTCGATCTGCTCATCAGCGATATCGGATTGCCGGACCGCAGCGGTTACGAATTAATGCGGGAGGTCCGTCTCAAAAAAGATTTGCCCGCAATTGCGCTCAGCGGCTTTGGCAGCGAACACGACGTAAACGAAGCCAGAGCCGCAGGCTTTTCCGAGCATCTCACGAAGCCGATCAACTTTGAGCGTCTGGAGAAAACGATCCGGAACCTGCTCGCCTGAATCGTGAGGCAGACACTCCTATCTGCGAAGCTGTTTCACCTGACATGAACAGACACGATTGTCTGCTTCACCGCTCTTCAACCGCCGCCCTGCCCGGCAGCTGCTGTTTTAGCCTGGCGCTCTTCCGCTTCTTTTAATTCCCGGGAAAGCTTCTCGACGCGCTGACGCATGATTTTGCCCGGCTTAAATTTCACCGTTGCTCGCGAAGGAATCACGAAACTACTGCCCGGCTGGTTCGGGTTTCGCCCAATCCGCGGCTTCGTTAGGCGCGGCTGAAACACGCCAAAATTTCGCAGCTCAACGGGAATATTGTTTGCCAGACTGTCGGTGATTTTATCGAGCGTCCGTTGGACCACATCGAAAACCTGATGCTGCACCATCCCGGTCTGATTGCAGACCGACACAACTATGTCGCGCTTGGTTAACTTCGCCATATACTATTTAGTATTCGTTCCTTCTGACTCTGCCGGTGGCCATAATGAAACATAAAAATGCGATTTTTTGAACCCATTAATGTGACCCAGGTTTCAACGCTCGAAGTCCGAACCCGCTCGCGCTCTCCACTCTTCGCGTGGCGGCGGGGCGGGATAATCGTCTGGCGCAATCTCGTGCGCGGTGCGGAAATGCACCTTCGCAACTTCGCGCAATGCGCCCGGCCCCTTCATTTCCACCAGTTTTTCGGCAGTTTCTTTGACGCTCGCGGAGACACCGCGCTGCAGTCGTAACCCCAATTCCTTGCCTTTGCGTTCCAGCCAATTGATGAACGCCTCACGCGCGAGGACCGACGCCGCCGCTACCGCAATGTCCGACTCCGCTCTGGGGCGCTGTTCGATGGCGATCTTGCGCCCGTGTTTGAGCAAGGACGCAGTGATCACCCGCGCATCCGCAAACTGGTCCGACAACGACCGCGGGCATTCCGGCTTTCTCGCCAGCAAATTCTCGATCACGCGTGCGTGGCCCCACCCGAGCAGCCGGTTAAGATTGCCAAACTTCTCGTAAAGCTCGTTGTACTTCGCGGGGCCGATCAGAACTGTTTCCACCAGACCAAGCGAACTTTTCCGAATCGTGTCCGCCAACGCGCGAATCCGCGCATCGGAGCCGATCCGTTTGCTGTCCACCACGCCGGCATCGAGAAGTTTGCGAGCGATCCCACGATCGACATAGACTCCGGCGGTTACCAGCGGCCCGAAAAAATCGCCTTTCCCGCTCTCATCCACGCCGAAATGCGGCTCGAACATTTCCGGCGAATGCACTTCTTCGTAGCCCAGTTTCGCCTCACCCAGAATCTTCGGTTCCAACTCGAACTGGACGAACTCTTCCACGCCGCGGCCCTGCACGAGCACTTTGGGCCCCTTCTCATAAACGGCCACGCTCAGCTTGCTTTTTTGCGCGAAGAAAATCGTCCACTCCTTTGGCGAAAACTCGAACCCGAGCTCTTCCAGCAACGCGCGAAGCTTTGTTGCCTGTTCTTTCGTCAGTGCGTGAGTGTACGAATTCAACGTCCAACGCTCAACGCTCAAGGCTCAACGCTCAACTCTGAATTCGACGTTGGACGTTGGGCGTTCGGCGTTCGACGTTCCGCAAAGGAATGATTTCGCCGAAAAACATTCGCGCGCTCCGGCGTTCTCTTCTCCGCTGGTATCGCCACGACGGCCGCGATCTCCCCTGGCGCCGAACGCGCAACCCATACGCCATCCTCGTTTCGGAGTTCATGCTCCAGCAAACTCAGGTTGCCACCGTCATTCTTTATTACGATGAGTGGCTCCGCCGTTTCCCCGATTTTTCCGCATTGTCACGAGCTTCCGAAAATGACGTCCTGCACGCGTGGCAAGGCCTCGGCTACTACGCTCGCGCGCGAAATCTTCATGCCACCGCAAGGGCCGTCGTAGATCGACATCGCGGATGTTTCCCGCGGTCAATCGAGCAAATGCAGCGACTCCCGGGAATCGGCAAATACACCGCACATGCCGTCGCCGCGTTCGCCTTCAATCAGTCAGTCCCAATTGTGGAAGCGAATACTTCTCGCGTTTTGGCGCGGCTTTTCAATTTTCGCAGATCGATCGAATCCGCGGCGGGCCTGAAAACGCTCTGGCAATATGCGGCGACTCTTGTTCCAAAATCCAACGCTCAAATGTACAACTCCGCGCTGGTCGATCTCGGCGCTCTCATTTGTGTCCCCCGCAAGCCGAAATGCGCTGTCTGTCCCGTCAAAAAATTCTGCCGCGCAGAAAATCCGGCAGCGCTGCCAATCAAAAAACCTAGGCCGCGCGCAAAGCGAATCACCGAAAACCATGCGTTTGTTCTTCAGCGCGGTCGGATCCTGCTGGAACAATCGCGCCGCCGTTGGCGCGGCATGTGGATTTTGCCACGGCTTAAGCTTGACAGCTTAAAGCAGGCGAGGTTGCGACGCAGAATGTACGAAACCGTGTTTCCGTTCACAAATCATCGGGTCGCGTTGCACGTTTACGCGCAGGACCGCCCAACAATTGATCACGGGCCACAGCGGTGGATCAGGATTGACTCACTCGAATCGTTACCAATTCCTTCGCCACACCGACAAGCAGTGCGACATCTTCTCAGTGAAGCAACAGCAGCACGAGCACGCCGGCAGCAGTCGTGAGGATCGTGATGGGGATACCGAAGCGCGCGTAATCCCAGAAGCCGACCTGGATGTGTTCTCGCGCGGATTCCACGACGATCATGTTAGCCACTGAACCGATGATAGTAAGATTCCCTGCGAACGTCGTCGCCAGCGCGAGCACTTTCCACATCAAGCCCGGATCGGCAAA
>QHOF01000028.1:13436-24534 GCA_003219335.1 Verrucomicrobiota bacterium
AAGTTCCAGGCCTGCGCAGCCGCGCTCGCTCCAAACAGAGGTTGCAGGTGCCGATAAATCGCGTCCGGCACGCCGGTGTCGCTCAATCCATCGACCACCACAAACAACGCCGCAAAAAATACCAGCAGATGCCAATCGACAAGCTTGAGCACTTCATGCGTATCGCGCCGCGCAAGCACCATCACCAGCACCGCGCCCGCGAGTGCTGTCCACGCCAGGTTTAGGCCGGCAAGGAAACAGGCGAAGATGGATACAAACACTGCGCAGACGAGCGCGAACAAGCTGCGGTCGAGTTTCGGGATCAGGTGAGGTTGTCGTTGGATAACGGCTGATTGCAGCGCTTTTCGAAAACCAAAGCGCAAAATCGCGAAGTTGATCGCCAGTCCGACGACCGCCGCTGGCGCGAGCGAGTCCGAAAATTGCGTGAACGGAATATGTGAAAAATGTCCGATAATCATGTTTTGCGGATTGCCCACGAGCGTAGCGACGCTGCCAATGTTCGCGCTCGTGGCGAGGGCGATCAGATACGGCAGTAGCGGAAGTTTGCCGCGCCGGATCACCACGATGACGAGCGGCGTCAGCATCAGACAGATCGTATCGTTCACGAGCAACGCCGAGAGGATTCCAGACGTGAGCGTGAGATAAAGCAACAGCCGCTGTGGCGTGCGCGAAAACTCCAGGACAATGTCAGCAGCCCACTCGAAAAAGTGCGCGAGATAAAGGTACGCGGAGACCAGCATCATCGCCAGCAACAACACAATGGTATCGTAGTTGACCGCGCGATAAGCGCGCTCCGGCGTCATCACTCCGGTCGAAACCATCAATACCGCGCCGAGCAGAGCGGCCGCTGGCCGATTCAACGGGAGAATCTTGAGCTGCCGCCCGCTAATCAGCACGTAAGTAATCGCGAAGATCACCGTCGCGACAACTTGCTTCTCGAAATGATTCACATTGGCTGCAAAGAGATCATCTCGTCGTCATCGATGCAACGTTCCCGATCAATTGAACAGTGAGGGTTGAACGTTGAACGTTGAGCGTTTCTCTGCGATAAGCTTTTCCATCGAGATATGCGAAGCATGACTGGATACGGTCGCGCTGAGACCGATCACGCCGGCACGAAGTTTAGCGTCGAGCTCAATTCGGTGAACCGAAAGCAGAGCGACGTCGTGATCAATCTGCCGCGCGATCTGGCCGAGCTGGAACCGCGTATTCGTCAGACGATCAACGAAAATATTTCGCGCGGCCGGACCAACGCCACGGTCACTCTTCACAGCGGCGCAAACGGCGCGCGCAATCTGGCGCTCAACACGGAGCTCGCCCGCTCGTATCACGAAGCGATGCGCGCCTTACAGAAAGAGTTAAACGCACCGGGCGAGATCACCATCAGCACTATCCTACAGGCGCCCGGCGTGATGCGGTTCCCGGAGGAAGCCGTGAAGGCGGAAGAAGCATGGCCGGCCATTGAACGGGCGTTGCGCGCCGCGCTCGCTGATTTAATCAAAATGCGGGAGCGCGAGGGCAAACATCTGGCCAAGGATTTGATTCACCGTCTCAAAGCGATCCGGAAAAAACTCAAGGAGGTTCGCGCGCTTCATCCCGATGCGGTGAAACGATATCGCACTGCCCTGCTTGACCGAATTCAAAAAGCCGGGCTGCCGATCGCCGGCGATGATGAACGGGTTCTCAAGGACATTACCTTCTTTGCCGACCGCGCTGATGTTTCGGAGGAGTTGACGCGCCTCGAGAGTCACCTTGCTCAATTCGCTCATCATTTGCGCAGCAAAGAGCCGGTCGGGCGCACATTGGAATTCATCACCCAGGAAATTTTTCGCGAGCTCAACACGTTGGGCGCAAAAGCGAATGATGCCGCCATTTCACAACGCGTGATAGCTTGCAAAGCCGAGCTGGAGAAGATCCGGGAGCAAGTTCAAAACCTTGAGTAACCAGTTCACGCGCCGCAGAATTCTCTTTGTTGTCTCCGCGCCATCGGGTGCGGGCAAGACCACGCTGGTCGAAGCGCTGCGGAAAAGTCCTAATTTTTATTATTCAGTCTCCTGCACCACTCGAGCGCCGCGGGCGGGTGAGATTGATGGCAAGGATTACCAGTTTCTTTCAGATGCGGATTTTCGGGCGCGAATCGAAGGCGGCGACTTTCTGGAGCACGCCGAGGTGCACGGCACGCTCTACGGCACTTTGCGCGAGCCGGTACTGGCGAATTTGAAAAATGGCTTGGACATTCTGATCGATATCGACACGCAAGGCGCGGCCACTATTCGTACATCCGACGACCCAATCATCCGGCGGGCTTTGGCGGACGTTTTCATTATGCCGCCAAATCTCGAGGAGTTGCGCGGCCGTTTAACAAAGCGCGGCACCGAAACTGCGCAGCAAATTGAGTCGCGTCTCGCCACCGCCGCGCGCGAGATGGAATTGTGGCGCGATTACCGCTACACTATCGTCAGTGGTTCAGTGGAAGAAGATCTGGAAAAAGTCCGCCATATCATGGCTGCCGAAAGTTATTTGAGCAGGCGTTTAAAGCCAAAATGACTGCGAAACGTACTCACGAATAAGTCGTCGCCCTAACATGGAACCAAATTCCAAGCGCAGAGCCGGAAAGACCAGCGCGCGAAAAGTGGTGGACATTCCCGCCAGGAAGAAAACGGCCGTGCTCGGCGTCACCGGCTCGATCGCCGCGTACAAATCTGCCGAGCTCACCAGTCTGCTGGTCAAACAAGGCCACGAAGTTTTTGTGGTGATGACGCAGGACGCCACTGAATTCATTGCTCCGCTCACGTTGCAGACGCTCTCGAAAAATCCTGTGATGACGAGCTTCTACGACGAAAAAGAAAACTGGCGTCCGGGTCACATTGATCTCGCCGACCGTGCGAATCTGCTTTTGATCGCGCCGGCCACTGCCCACATCATTGCGGAGCTTGCGCATGGTCTGGCCGGTCATCCCCTCGCGGCGATCGCGCTCGCCACACGCGCGCCGATTCTCATCGCCCCTGCGATGAATGGAAAAATGTGGGATAATCCAGCGACGCAGGAGAATGTCGAAAAACTCAAAGGACGCGGCGTCGAATTCATCGGCCCGGAAGAAGGAATGCTGGCGTGCGGCTACGAAGGGCTGGGCCGTTTGTGGAAAGTGAACGACATTGCGTTCCGCGCGGAATTTCTCCTGACGCGCCACGACAAATTGATCGCGTGATATTTCTCGTCACGGCTGGTCCCACGCGCGAGCCGATCGATCCGGTCCGTTACATCTCGAACCGTTCGTCGGGAAAAATGGGCTACGCCATCGCGGAAGCGGCGCTCAAAGCCGGTCACGACGTGGTTTTAATTTCCGGTCCGGTAAAGCTCCATTCGTCGCGCGGCGCGAAACTGGTTTCAGTTTCCACGAGCGACGAAATGTTCGATGCAGTCCATCAACATGCCGGCGACTGTGACGTGTGTGTCTTGTGCGCTGCGGTCGCCGATTACAAGCCGGCAACAGTGTCGCCGCTGAAAATCAAAAAACGCGGCGACGAAATTTCGCTCGAATTAGTTCCGACGCGCGATATTCTTGCATCGTTGGGCAGCCGGCGGGATCGACGATTTCTTCTTGTCGGTTTCGCCGCGGAGACACATGACCTGCAAGAAAACGCCGTGAAAAAACTGCGGGCAAAGAATTGCGACATCATGGTCGCCAACGATGCGCGCGTCGGAATGGAGAGCGACGAAAATGAGCTGCTCGTTCTGTTTCGCGGCGGTGAAATAAAAAAATTTCATCGCACCCCAAAACAAATTCTCGCGCGTGAGCTGATAAAAATTTTCTCAAAATTCGCAACAAAAGTGTTTGACAAAAAAAATGTGATGATTAGTGAACGCAATTAAATGAAGTGAAAGTCATTCCCAACTCTTCACTATTCTCCGCGCGTTGCGGATTGAAAGGGGGGGATTAGTCGATGGCAAAGAAAAAAGCAGCAAAGAAAAAAGCAGCGAAGAAAAAGAGGCGCTAAGCCCATCGCTGAATTAACGGCTCCGAATTTCTTCGGAGTTACAACACCTAACTTCAACCCGGGAGGAGAATTCATTTTCCTCCCGGTTTTTTTTGTGATGCAGGCAATCCTGCCTGCATGGTTTGAGCGCGTCGCTTACTCGCGCGCAGGATTGCCTGCGTCACTTCATTTCCACTGTGCAGTTTGTATTCTTTGTGCGACGTAATCTTTGCATGAAACATTACCTCGATGCCGCCGAAGAGGCCGCGCGCACCGCCGGAAAGTTACTTCGTCAAAATTTCCAGCGGCGTCAGCGCGTTAACGCGGTGGCCGCGCACGACATCAAGCTGCAAATCGATGTTGAGGCGCAGGAGTTGATCACGAAACTGCTTCTCAAGGAATTTCCAGGCCACGCGCTGTACGGGGAAGAAGGAGTCGTCGGCGATCAGTCCAGCGAACATCAATGGGTTGTCGATCCGCTGGATGGCACGGTGAATTACTTCTACGGCATTCCGCATTTTTGCGTCTCCATTGCGTTGCGTCTGCAGAACGAGATCATGGTCGGCGTGATCTACGATCCCATTCGCCAAGAGATGTGGAGTGGACAAAAAGGCGAGAGCTCAAAACTGAACGGACATCCCTGTCACGTCAGTGAGCGCGCGGACCTGACGGAAGCCGTTATTTCCATCGGGCTCGCCAAGACCGGAGAGACTATCAACGCGAATTTCCCCTTGCTTCAGCAAATGATTCATCGCGTGCGCAAATGCCGCGTGCTCGGCAGCGCTGCGCTGGACATGGCTTACGTCGCGTGCGGACGATTCGACGCCTACATTGAAACGGGAATCAGCTTGTGGGACATCGCCGCAGGCTGGCTCCTCATTGAAAATGCCGGCGGCACTGTCGATCTTCGGCCGCGCCCGGATATGAAGGACAAATACAGTGTCACTGCCTCAAACGGCGTTATCGATTTGAAACTGTAATGCACGCATTACTAACTTCAACGCTTGAACGTTTTAACCATTTAAGGAGGTGAAGCCCATGATTCGTTGCGGCATCGGTTACGACATCCATCGTTTCGCGGAGGGACGAAGACTGATGCTCGGCGGTGTCGAGATCGCGCACCCGCGCGGTCTGGAAGGCCACTCGGACGCGGATGTTTTGTCGCATGCGATCGCGGACGCGTTGCTCGGCGCAATCGGCGCGGGCGACATCGGTCAGCATTTTCCAAACACGGACGAATCGATTCGCGACATCAGCAGCATCGAGATTTTGAAGCGCGTGACCAAATTGCTCGCGGAGAAAAAAGCGCGCGTGGTCAACGTTGATGCAAGCGTTATCATCGAGGCGCCAAGGCTTGCGCCGCACGTGCCGGCGATGCGCCAAAAAATTGCGGCTGCGATCGGCGTGAGCCAATTGAACGTGAGCGTGAAAGCGACGACCAACGAAAAGCTCGGATCGATCGGGCGCGGCGAAGGCATCGCCGCGATCGCGATCGCCACAGTTGAAATGGTAGGGCGCGTCCGCCGGACGCGCCGAAAACGCGACTAATGGCGCTGCGCTTCTTTAACACCTACTCTCGCGAAATCGAAGAATTCGAGCCGCGCGATCCCGCCGAGCGCCCGATCACCACCTATACCTGTGGGCCGACCGTTTACAGCAGGGCGCACATCGGAAATTTCCGCGCTTACATCTTTGAAGATTTGCTTCAGCGCCATCTCGAATTGCGTGGCTACAAGGTGCATCGGGCGATGAACATCACCGACGTGGATGACAAAACCATCCGCGGCGCGCGCGAAGCCGGCGTCCCGCTCGCAAAGTTCACCGAGCAATTCAAAAAGGCGTTCTTCGAAGACGCCATGGCATTGCGAATCAAACGCGCCGACGAATTTCCCTGCGCCACGGACCAGCGTTACATCGACAGGATGATCGAGATGATCCGCACACTCATCTCGAAAGGGCTAGCTTATCAGGCCGACGACAAATCAGTCTATTTTCGCATCAACAAATTTCCGGGCTACGGAAAGCTCGCGCATTTCGATCTCAGCCAGTTGCAATCGACCGGCCGGGTAAAGCACGACGAATACGACAAGGAGCACATCGGCGATTTCGCGTTGTGGAAGGCGTGGGACGAAGAAGACGGCGACGTGAAATGGGATTCGCCATGGGGACCAGGCCGGCCGGGCTGGCATATCGAATGCAGCGCCATGTCCACGGCGTTGTTAGGCGAACAGATCGATATCCATTGCGGCGGCGTCGATAACATTTTCCCGCATCACGAAGCGGAGATCGCGCAGAGCGAAGGTGTGACCGGTAAGAAATTCGTGCGCTACTGGCTGCATTGCGCGCATTTGCTGGTGGACGGCCAGAAAATGGCCAAATCGTTAGGCAATTTCTACACTGTGCCGGATGTGCTGGCGAAAGGTTACACCGGGCGCGAACTGCGTTACGCGCTCTTGCGCGTGCATTACCGCGTGCCGCTCAATTTTACATGGGAAGGGATGAATGAGGCACGCGAGTCGTTGGACCGGATTGATGAGTGGTTGATGCGGCTGCGCGAAGTTGCGGAAAGGCAAAACGTCCAACGCCCAACGCCCAACGCCCAACGCCCAATTGAAAAAACGGACTTCGAAGAAGCGCTCGATGATGATCTGAACATTTCCGCAGCGCTGGGCTTTTTGTTTGAATCGATCCGCGAAACGAATCGCGAAATGGACGAAAACAACCTGGACGCCGCTTCGGCAACCGCATGGCTGGATTGGTGGAAACGAATTAACAGTGTTCCCGATCTTGAACCCGAAGTTGAAATCGTGGTTCCGCCAGAAGTGACGCAGCTCGCAAAGGAACGCGAGGACGCAAGGCGCGAGAAGAATTGGAAGCGAAGCGACGAACTGCGCGAGCAGATTTCGGAACTCGGCTGGGAAGTGCGCGATACGAAAGATGGACCGAAGCCCACGCCGCGCGCTGGATAGCGCACGCATCACAAGGAACGACGGCTCGGGCAGCCGTCGATTCTAAACTTGACGGCTGGGAAGCCGTCACTCCTTGGTGTGCTGCTGCGAAAAATGCGCTCGCAACTCAAGGACTGTTTGATCATCTTGAGCACTGAAAATGTTTGCGCCTGCCGATTTTCTTGACCTCGAACACACGGCACATCCGAAGTTGTTCGAAAACCAAAATTACGTCTGGGACGCGCTCAAACAGATCGCGAGTTATCTGCAATTTCGGCTGAAGCCGGCCGTTTTAGGCGAGCTACTGGGCAAGCCATTCATCAGCAATCGCGTGTTCGTTGGCAAAGGAACGATCGTTGAGCAGGGCGCCGTGCTGAAAGGGCCGGCGTGGATCGGCGACAATTGCCAGATTCGCAGTGGTTGCTACGTCCGCGAGAACGTGATCGCCGGCAACGGCGTGGTCATGGGCAACTCGTGCGAATTCAAAAATTGTATTCTCTTCGACGAAGCGCAGGTGCCGCACTTCAATTACGTCGGCGACTCAATCCTAGGTTACCACGTCCATCTGGGCGCAGGCGTGATTCTCTCGAACGTAAAACTCGATCACAACGAGATCGCCGTTAGCACTCCAGATGGCGACATTCCAACGGGCTTAAGAAAATTCGGCGCGATCGTCGGCGACAGAACAGAGATCGGCTGCAACGCCGTGATCAACCCCGGCTCGGTCATCGGCCGAGATTGCATGATCTACCCTGGCGTAATCTTTCGCGGTGTGCTTCCACATGGCAGCATGGTGAAACTACGGCAGGATTTGCAGGCGCTAAGCCGGCGTAATATCGGTCTGGCCTAACTGATAGTGCCGATCGTATTACAGAATGTCGAATCCGAACGCGATCTGATGAAAGCGATCATCGAAACTTCACGTCCATGCGCCGATCCCTTCAGGTCAACCATCAACATTTGCAGGTCGATTCGTGTAGATTACCGTGAACGAGCATGGAAGTAAAGAGAGACTCTTTAATTGCTTCGGGTCGAGCTGAGCGATTCATAGAGGATTTCAATAACGTGCGCCGAGGCTGCGTTCTCACAAAGTTTCTCGGCCACGATGAAGTGCATCTTTGGGTTGTGCCCCTAGGCATATCTGCGGAGAAATCCCGCTACTTCAAATCCATTCTCTCCCTCGACGAACAAGAACGTGCCGGTCGCTTCCGGAAAATCAGAGATGCACAGCGTTATGTCGCCGCGCGGGGTTCGTTGCGTAGTCTCTTAGGCGGATACTTGACGATTGAGCCCGACCGACTTCGGTTTGCTTACGGTCCTTCCGGAAAGCCGGGTCTCGCTGGTGAAGAAACTCTCACTTCGATAAGGTTTAGCGTTTCCCATTCCGATGATCTGGCTTTGTTTGGCTTTGCGCGTGGGCATAAAATCGGAGTTGATGTGGAGCGTATCCGTCCGGATGTCGGCGTCGAAGATTTGGCGGCGCGCTATTTTTCGCCGAATGAGTTCCAGAAATTGCGCTCTTTGCCTGCGGATCGGCGAAGGGAGGCTTTTTACTGTGGCTGGACTCGAAAGGAAGCTTATTTAAAGGCGCTCGGAGAAGGTCTTTCTTTCCCGTTGGACCATGTCGAAGTCAGTTTAACTCCAAATGAACCTGCGATCCTAAAAGCTTCGGGCGATCCGGGGCTCTCTCGACGCTGGATTGTTCAACATTTGTCGCCTGCGCCGGGTTACATTGGGACAGCAGCCGTGGAAGGCCGCGGCGTCGCTTTTAGATGCTTTAGGTGCGAACCAGCTTTTTGGGGCGTTCGACAAAGCGCCTGTGAATGATGGCCTATCGCTTCGCCGCGGATTCCTCGTGTAGAGTTTGCGCCTGAACGAGGCAGGACTTCAATTTTTCGGCCAATTCTATGTTCGGCGCATGCCTTATTGACGGGGCGTTGCTCGCGCCGAAAGCGTGAACTTCAATTCCCCCTTCCGCCAAAGGCATCCAACCGCCAACCGGGTCAGTCGCGTAAAGATCCGCCGCGTTATCTTCGGTCTGGAAAAAGACAATGCGTCCCGCGTAGGTCCCAGGATCGTAAGCTTTGGCCGCCAGGAGATTGATATCTGCAACGCTCAACAATGATTGCGCCTCTCTTTCAGCCATGCCGCTAGAGGACTTAGCGAGAGCGTCCCACAGGGCAGATTTGAAACTTTGGGAGACGAGCCGCGCTAACCAGATCGCTTTCGTACGGACGATTACAAGTTTTTGTCGCGTTCTGAGCGTACGCAGTTTTCCCAATTGGCGCGCGATTCGCTTTACGACGTAGCTCGGTCTGAGCGGAAACGATTTTAAAGAACCCGGCGCGGGCGTATTGATCATCACTATCAAGCCTACCTCCTCCCCTTGAGTTTTCAGAAGTCTGCCCATTTCGTAAACGATCATGCCTCCGAAGCAATAGCCAAGTAGAAAATACGGTCCCTTCTGCTGCACAGTGCAAATCTCTCTCAAGTAGTGGATCGCCATCTCCTCAACTGTGAAATACGGCGTCTCCCCGGCAAGGCCTTGGGACCTAAGCCCAAACACGGGCTGATCCATCCCCAAGGAAAGCGACAAGTTCCGGCATTGAAGAAAGATTTCACCGATTTGCGTATGAACGCAAAAAAGAGGTGGCTTTGTTCCATGGGGTTGGACCGCCACAAGCGACGAATGTAACGAGTGCACTATTGGTGCGCTGATGATGCCTGCCAGTTGCCTGATTGTCGGCGCCTCAAGGAGCATCGCCAAAGGCAATTCCATTTGAAAGGCCTTCTCAATTTGGACGAATAGGCGCGCTGCCAGCAGGGAATCTCCGCCCAGTTCGAAGAAGTTTTCATCGACACCAACCGGCATCCGGAAGGCTGCCGCCCAAAGGTCCACCAATCGCGATTGCACCTCGTCACTTGGCGCAACGCTATCTCTTGTTACGACCATCTCTTTCGCGCCGGCGGGCATGCGTTGGGAGGGGGCCGGCCTGGGTTTATTCGCAATCAAAAGGTTGCACCCGCGCCCCGGGATCTTTTGCCATCGTTTCCAGGACTGCCTGATAGTTCGCAAGGAGCTGTCTCATCGTTGTCGCTCGAAATAGGTCTGCGCTGTAATCGAGAATGACTTCCAAAGCCGGTTTAGTTCTGAGGCAAACATTTAGGTCGTATTTTGCGGTTCCGCTGCACAACGGGGCCCAACTCATGGTTAACCCGGCAACCTGTCTATTTTCGTCGCGCTCATTTTGCGCAAAGAACATCACCTGGAATGGCGGGAGCTTATTTGGCCTGGCCTCGTTGGCGACGCTTTTCAACAACTTTCCGAAAGGCAGACTCTGGTCCGAGTAGGCACTAAGAGTAGTCTCGCGCACACGCGCAAGCAATTCGTGAAACGTTGGGTTCTCGGAGAGGCTGGTGCGAAGAAATGTTTCGTTGCCGAAGCGGCCAATCAATCCTTCCACTTCCAGTAAAGGACGGTTTGCGGCGCACGAAGCGATGCCGATTTCTTTATGGTTGGAATAACGTTGGAGCAAGCATTGAAAACCTGCCACTAACACCATGAATAAGCTAACGCGTTCCTGACGGCCAAGCGCTTTTAGTGAATCGGCCAAATCGGTTGGCAAGACGATGTGCTCGCGCATCGTACGGTAGCTGGACCTGGCCGGTCGCGGAAAGTCCGTCGCCAAGTGGTGGAAGCCGACTGGACTGGATAGTTGCTGTTTCCAAAAATACAGCTTGGATTCCCACTTCTCCCCTTGAAGTCGTTTTTCGTGCCATCGTATATAGTCTCCATATTGGAAAGCCACCTCCTCCAAGGCCGGTGCTTTTCCGGCCGCCAGAGCCTGGTAAAGCTCGCATAATTCGCGAAAGAGAATTCCCGCGGACAAATCGTCAAAGACTATGTCGTGGGTCGTCAGTTGCAAAAAGTGATCGCCCGGCCCGAGCCGTATTAGCGCGGTTCGCAGCAAATGGCCGCGGGCTAAATCGAATGGCTTATGGGCCTCGTCCAGTGCGATCCGTTGAGTTCGGGCTTCTCTCTCGGGCTCCGGACACTCGCTCAAATTCACCACGCGAAAGCTTAGGTTCCCTGCTGGTGGGACGAAGATTTGAATCAGTTCTCCGTCCTTTATCCGGAAGATGGATCGAAACACTCCGTGGCGACGCACAATT
>QHOF01000028.1:24559-25051 GCA_003219335.1 Verrucomicrobiota bacterium
CGTTCAGAGGGCCGCGAATGCGAAGAAGGAGAGGATAGTTACAAGCCGCGAAGTTCGAGTTCGAGGGATCTTCGAGCCATGTGGTTTGGTCCAAGAACCAGCGGGGCAGAACAAAAGCGTCTACCGCCAGCAGCTCCGAGGTTTCTTTCTGGAGCCTACGCAGTAAGTCTTCAGATTCCGCCACGGCTTTTAACCCAAGCTAAAATCGGTTGAAGCCGATCCGGTTGGACACCTGTGCTCCTGGAGACCGCTGTTCATAACCGTTCTGGCCGAGTGGATTCGGTCTCGTGCGTGTTCGTGGTGGTGGGTAACGCGTCCTTTGCGGTGCTTCGGCCTTCGTCTCGGGCAGGATCAGTCGTAAAGTTAATCCGCAATGACGTTAGGCCACGCAGACCCAGGTTTGTTCGCCAGACAAGTGGGCCAGGCTCCAGAGACCAGGTGGGAAGCTGGCGAACCATTTCTTCGAAAGCAATCTGACCCTCAAGGCGTCCA
>QHOF01000383.1 GCA_003219335.1 Verrucomicrobiota bacterium
AGACGATTGACAACTCGCCGGGCTTGGCGATATAGCTCCGATCAGAAAAAAAGGTTGTTTAAATTTCCTATACGTTCACCCATACACAACATTGTCAGCCACAGTAAGGAAAGGTAATTATGAGTCTGGCCCCGTCAAGGCATGCAATTAACGCGGAGAAACAAGACCTCTCAAAAGACGCCAAAAGCAATTTAACCAAATTGGTTGCATGGATAAATGATCGTAATGTCCCTTTCCTGATCACCAGTATCGGCATGATTGTTATGCTCCTCTGGGCAGGGTCTTATAAGATGACTGCTCCCGGAGCCGAAGGGATAGTTCCCCTAGTTTCTAACAGCCCGCTGATCTGGTGGCACTTTAAATTATTCGGCCCTTATATCGGCTCCGATATCATCGGCCTTACCGAGATCACTGCAGCGATATTGATTATCGCAGGCTATATGAGGCCTAAAGCCGGTATCATAGGCGGACTCATCGCAACGCTCATGTTCTTTATAACCAGCACTATGGTCATAACTACCCCCGGTGCGATTATTTCCGTTCCCGGGATTCACGGTATGAGGTACATGAGCTTTTTGGGCCTGTTCCTTTTCAAGGATGTCATATCGCTCGGAGTATCCTTTTACCTGATCAGCTACTTCGGCCAAAAAGCCATCCTTTCCGAAAATCAAAGTCAATAACTAAGACAGAAGATACCTTAGGAATTTCCATATTCGTTCAGAGTGCCCGGTTATTGTTCGTGTTGGTTGAGATGCGCGCAAAACTGGAACAGAACGAACTGTTGGGATGACACCTGGGAAGCAGCATACGGCAGAACAGATTGGGGGCGGGGCCGGCAAGGGTAAGCACCTGGTTCAGGCATGCAAAGAGGCTGAGCTTCTCGAATGACCCACCTACAACGGAGAAAAGCACATATGGATTTTCAAGCACAACCGGAAGCTTACGACCTCCTCATTTTTGGTAGCGGCGCTGGCTCGAAACTGCTGGCCTAGACCTTCGCAGGGCGGGGGCAGCGTGTCGCGGTGGTGGAGCGCAAGTATGTCGGATCCTGCCCAAACATCGCCCAATCTGAGAGCCGAAAACCGCTTGCCAACGCAAGCCGCCGGCGCCGCTCGCTCTGAGTTCGAGCGTGCGGCGCGATCTGGAACACTTCGCGCGCCACCGACCACTACACCGCCCAAGCCAGCCGAAGCAACATTGGGATTTTCATCAACAGAAAGACGATTGACACCTCGCCGGGCTGGCGATATAGCTCGGACCAGAAAAAAAGGTTGTTTAAATTTCCTATACCTAAAAGACGCTCCGAATTTCCCACTCCACAAGGGAGAGAGTTCGGAGCATAGGAAAGGATGGAAACAATGGCTCTCAAGGGCAAACCACGCGACATGAACAAGTGGCGGGAAGTACTCCTCGACCCGAATGTCCACTTCCCCGGCGAGTCGAGCGAATACCGACGCACACGCAACGAGCTGTTGGAGGCGGAGGCAGAGCTCCGGCGGCTGAACGAGCAGGTCGCCGCCCAGCGCCGGGCACTCCCAGCGGGCGGCCTCATCAGGGAGGACTACGTCTTCGAGTCCGCGGCCGATGGCAGCAAGGTGAGGCTCTCGGAGTTGTTCGCACCGGGCAAGAACTCGCTGGTCATCTACAACATGATGTTCCCGCGCTGGTCGGAAGACCCACGAGCGGGTGCCCCAGGGGGCAAGACAGCCGAGCTGCCGCTTGTCGAGCAGCCGTGCCCGTCGTGCACATCGGTCGTCGACGGGCTTGAGGGTGCTGCTTTTCACCTCGCCGAGCGGACCAACCTCGTCGTGATCGCGAAGACAAGCCCCGATCGGCTCGGCACCTACGCACAAGAACGCGGCTGGCGCAACCTGCGGCTGCTGTCCTCGCGGAACAACACCTTCAACCGCGACTACCATGCGGAAGCACCGGACGGCGGGCAGCTCCCGGTCCTGAACGTGTTCTCACGCGACGAGGACGGGATCCACCA
Organism: Verrucomicrobiota bacterium; assembly: GCA_003219335.1. GTDB lineage: Bacteria > Verrucomicrobiota > Verrucomicrobiia > Chthoniobacterales > UBA10450 > Udaeobacter. Next base: position 1,991 of record QHOF01000383.1, read on the forward strand.
CCACTGGGCGAGCGAGATGACGTTCAAGCGCGGCGACACCAGCTCCCTCGACCCGGTCTGGGCAATCTATGGCGTTCTCGATTTGACGCGCGAGGGACGCGGAGACAGCGCTGCCTACCCCAACCTGCAGTACTAGGAAGTCCTCGAATTCTCGCCCGTTTCCGTCCAGGCGGCCCTGCAACGGGGTCGCTCGCACTCGGAACCCGGCATGGCTGTCCGCACCTGCAGTGCGCAACGGCGGCGCGTGCGGCGCCGCCATCCGCGCCGCACGCGTGTTGAAACATATGCCCACGCCAAGATCCAGCAGCAACACTTCGGTTCCCCGCCCTCCACCGCCATCAGGTCACGCCCCATGGGACACGAGCGTCAAACACGCAACGACAGTCGGCAACGACCCAAACTTATCACAATTCACAGACGGCCCCGACATGCACTCCGGCAAGGCGAACGCATCCAGGCGCCCGTGGTGTCGGTGGTGATCTGAGAGCGGAATAGGGGACGCTGTTGACTAGCTGGACAAACTAGGAGGAGGAATCAGGGTTAGACT
>QHOF01000386.1 GCA_003219335.1 Verrucomicrobiota bacterium
CCGAAGCCGGCGCCACCAAGTATTGCCTCGACGAATCGCGCGAGTCTACCGAATCTTTCTCTTCCCCTTTTGTACGAGGTCTCGTAGGAATTTTTTAGAAGACCCGGTCGAACCAGGACCGACAAAACAGAGTCGGTAATACCTGGTTTCTGCCAGCCAAGAAAGTAACGAATGGTGAAGTAGATCGACAGTATTCTTGGCCTGAATTCACCACCGCTTCCCGGAAAACCGTTCTTAGCCGCCTCGCGGATGACCTCCATCCGGCTATCCAGGAAGAGCTTCGTCATGGCATGAGCAAGGTCGCCGATAGAAAGAAAGTTTTGCAGCACGGGCTCAATCCGTGACGAAGAAACAAGAATGATCTGGCAGGCGAGCTCCGCGGGAATCCGCATCACGACGCCTTCGATTGCGATTCTCACTCGATCTCGCTCTTCCTCGGACAAGCCCTCCTCGGTGATAGTGGCGAGCGACCACATCATCCCCAAGCTCCCATCCTTCAGTATGAACACGCCATCGTCCTGGCTGTCGTAGGGCAGATAATCCGCCAGCGCCGGGCCCCGGTCGAAGCTCGAACGATACTCTTTAAGCTTGAGCGCCACCTTTTTCCTCTCTTGCCTTCCGAATAAGCCTGCGCGTCTCGGTCCTGTTTAGGCCTCTAAGCTCTTTCAAATCGAATTCTCTCCCAGTGACTGAAACGCGTTGGCCACGGAAAAGCGCCTCCCTTTTTACTTTCCCGATGGTCAAAAGAAATTCGCCTTGATCGCTGGTGAGGCCTTCTCTTTTTTGCGGAGGAATAGCTGCCGCAAGGCGCATGAGAAATCGACTTCGGCCGTACGAGAGAGGGGAGCGCTCTTTGAGAAAATCTTTGAGGCTGTCACATCCGAGCGCCTTGAGCCTCCCCGGCTCTCGCGCCAGCCGGTTCAAAACATCTCCGGGGAAGAAGGGGTCTGTGAAAACCTTCAGCGCCGCCTCAGGCGATTTGTCGAGCAAACCAAGTCCTGCGATCTCCCACTGGACTCCAGAGTTGGTGTAGAGCGATAGGACGAGGGCCGAGGAAAAAGAAAACACGCCGGCTTCGAAAGCACAAAAAATAGGAGAGATGAGCCCCTGGACGAAAAGCGGCGGTCTTTTCTCGTCTGATTCCGTGGAAGCGGTCTCATACTCCTTTTTGATTCCTGTTGCCTCGTCTTCCCTCAGCGGGCAGTTGAACGCTATTTCTTCGAGCATGGAAAGAGTTATCCTTGGGTCGTTATCCTGGTACTCACCGATCTCTGTTTCGAACTCCGATGCCGGGGAAGCACCGATGACCTGCAAAAAGCATCTGTAAGGAACTTTGTTCTCACTCACCACGAGAGTCCCGCGCGGCCAGCCTTCAGGCGGCGAAGCTCGTATGACCAGGGGAAAGTATTTCGCCCGCACGGCATCGGAAAAATTGAACTCACTGGCTTTGAGAAGCATTCCCTTTGCC
>QHOF01000387.1 GCA_003219335.1 Verrucomicrobiota bacterium
CTCCTCGGATCGGTTTTATTCATCGCTTCGAGCCCAGGAACTTTGGTTCCGGAGAGCATGACCATGGTGACGTTCTTGCCGGCGTCGATCTCGACAACCGGAAAAAGTCTTTCAGCCTGCTTTTGAAAATAGCGCTGCATCTCGGTCGCTGCGCCTTGAGCGCCGCTGGCCAAGCCGAAGGTGAGCGCGTCTCCGGTGACGGTTGAAGTAACAGCCCCCGAATCAGTCACGACGTTAGTCACCTGCTGCTGGCCGAAGGCTCTAGCGAGTCCGGCACCGACTCCGGCAACGGCGGCAAAGGCGATCTTTCTCCCTTCTTTGTCGACCAGCTTTCCGGGAATACCTTGCTTGCCATCTTCCCCGACTAAGTACCCTGTGATCTCTTGCTCGAAGGCTTTTCCATCCGGCAGGACACACGAGATCCTCACAATTTGAATATCTGCTCTCTCAGAACTGGCGTTTCCTTCCGCTTTGCCCAAAGCAAAGCAACCCTTGAGCGGGACTTGATAAGAGTTCGGTGAGGCAAAGGCTTCTTTGAGAGCTAGGAGAACAGGAAAAGGTTTTCCCCCGACAGGAGCATCGACTCCGGTAAGAAGAACAGAACGGGCCATGGAACCACCGGGAAGGTAGGAGGTCTGTCTGACAGCTGGAGCTTCAGTCTTCGTCTTGACAGGACGCTCGGTCACCGGGGCCTTTGCCGCGCCAAAGCGCATTACTGTAATTCCGCTGCCCATCGTTTTTTGCTCGGGAATGAGAGCAGCAGACTTGATCGCCGCAAGCCTTGATTCTCTTTCCGCTTTCATTTGCAGTGTGAGATCTTGTAACGAATCGCCGATGTTTTTGAACTGATCTCTGATTTCCCGTTGCCGTATGTCGAACTCTGCGAGCTGCTTCTTCGTCGCCTCAAGATCTTGGTCTACTCGGTTCTGCCATGAGCCGATCTTGAGGTCGTAGAGACCTTCTCTTTGGTCCTTAACTTTGGAGCCCCTGGTTGTTCTCGTTGGACGCGGCTCAGAGGTGGAACAGAAGAGGAGCCAGAAAAGACACACAATTACGCCAGCACCGGCTGCCCAGGGAAACCAGGGTTTTGCCTCAAGCTCTTCCAAAAGAGAC
>QHOF01000388.1 GCA_003219335.1 Verrucomicrobiota bacterium
GAGCGAAGCGACGAACGATGCTACCTTGGCCAACTGGAGGAGGATCCAGTTAATGGCCAAAGAAAGGACCAGCGTTCGTATGCAAGCACAAATCAAGATCATGTCGGAGCAGGGGCACTCGATTCGCAGCATCGCTCGGGTGCTTAAGCTTTCGCGCAGAACCGTACGGAGGTATTTAGAGCCGGCACTGCAGTGGCCCAGCGAGAACGGCGGTTGGGAGGAGAAGATAGACTGGGACTATGTTCGCCAGGAAGTCTACGGCAAAGGAACCACCGTCAAACAGATCGGACAGGAGGTGGCCCCCGAGCTGTCCTATGTGAAATTTTGGCGGGCGTTTCGGGAACAGGCCGGCCGGCAAGCTGCCCCTGAACAAGTCACCATTCGGCTTCATCACAAGCCCGCAGAAAAAACCCAGGTCGATTTCTGCGACGGTGTTTTTATCACCGAGCGTGTCAGTGGGAAGAAAACCCTGACGCAGTTTTTCTTAGGGGTTTTGCCGTTCAGTTCGTATACCTTCGGGGAGTTTGTTCTAGATCAAAAGCTTTCCACCTTCATCGGGGTCCAACAGCGTATGTTTGCCTACTTTGGCGGGGTGACGCCGTATCTGGTGGTGGATAATCTTAAGAGCGGGGTTTATAAGGCCGATCTCTACGATCCCGACTTAAATCCGACCTACTGCGATTTTGCCAATCACATGGGCTTTGCGGTGCTGCCGGCCCGGCCCTACAAACCCAAAGACAAGGGCTCGGGGGAGTCTAACATCGGAGTGGTCCAAAGAGGTTTCTTTCAGGAAGTTCGTAACCGGGTTTTCTATGCCCTTGAAGAACTCAACGAAGCCTTGCGCCATTACCTTGAGCGGCTAAACCACCAGGTGATGAAGGACTACGCAGTGAGCCGGGCTGAGCGTTTCGAGGAAGAGAAAAAGCATTTAAAAGCACTACCGCCCGCTTGCTTCGAACTCAGCGAGTGGCGAGGGGCCAAAGTCCACCCCGATTGTCACATCCAGGTGGAGAAAAACTTCTATTCGGTTCCCTTCGTCTATGTCGGTCAAAAAATCAGAGTCCGGCTCACCGAGAAGATGGTGGAAGTCTTTAGTGAGGACAGCCAGCCCATTGCGGCTCATAGCCGACTTAGCGGCGTCGGGAAATTCTCCACCTATGACTCGCACTATCCCGAGAAAAAACTCAGCGTGGCGCGCTTCGAGGTCCATCATGCGATCGAGCAAGCCTCCAAGCTTGGCCCGCACGTGGAAAAGCTGGTCGATAAACTTCTCTCAACCGATTATCCGCTGCGTCACTTAAGGCGGGTGCAGGGCATCTTACGGCTGGCCAAACGCTATCCGATCACCCCGGAGGCTTTAGACCATGCCTGTCAGCGGGCGCTTTTCTTTAACAAGACTCGGCTCGCCTACATCAAAGACTGCGCGCTTTACTTTGTCAGTCACGGCCAAAGGCCAACGCTGCTCGCTCCCAGCCGTCAGCCCGATTCGATCCATCTGCATCAGCTCTCGACTGAGGGTGATAACGAGGAGGAGATTTTATGACAACAGGCTTTTTTTGTTGCAAAAGAGTTAACCGTAGAAAAAACGACTGCCGCATTTCGTTTATAAGCCACGATCTCGCTTCGGCCTATACCTTGCCTATCCCCCAAAACAGTCTTTTCACCGGGACGTGCTCATGATGCTCGATCAAGTGAAAAACCTCTCGCACCAGATGCGGTTGTTCGGCATCCACCAAGCCTGTGAACGAACAGCCGCAGAGGCTTTGTCCCAGCAACTCCATCCCCTGGAGTTCTTACGACTTTTGCTCGAAGAGGAACTGTTGTCGCGTAAAGACCGAACCGCCAAGGCGCTTATGACCAAGGCCCGATTCCGTTTCCGCGCCGATCTGGAAGACTTGGACTTAACTTTCCACAAAGATTTGACCAAAGCCAAGATCAAAGAGCTCTCGGAGTTGAGCTTCCTCCATAACCTGGAAAATCTTTTGATCCTGGGTAAAACGGGCTTGGGCAAAACCCATCTCGCCATCGCTTTGGGTAAACGGCTCTGCCAGGAGGGCCATGCAACACAATTCCTACCGGTCAACTTCCTGTTCGAAGAAATCCAGGCTGCCAAGGCCGCCGGCCGCTACCTCAACTACGTTCGTAGCCTCATCAAGGCCAAGGTTTTGATTCTCGACGACTTGGGACTAAGAAACTACTCCCACGAGGAGGCCACCTCGCTCATGGACATCCTCGAAGAGCGCTACCACAAAGCCCCACTCATCGTCACTTCTCAGGTCGAGCCCCAGGGTTGGCTGAAACTCTTTGAAGATCCGGTGATCGCTGAAGCCATCATCGACCGGTTGATCCACCCATCTCAGAAAATCACTTTAAAAGGAGATAAATCCTATCGAGAAAAACTCTCGGAGAAAAAATCCGGCTTGAAAAACCATGGAGGGTTAGGCTAAACAATTCAAAAGCGCTTCGTCGCTTCGCTCCGCCCGAGTTCAGTGGTCCCCTTCCTTGAAATCGGGTGGGTTCCTAAAGTGAAATCGAA
>QHOF01000389.1 GCA_003219335.1 Verrucomicrobiota bacterium
TCACGTGGCGCGATGCGGTTGCGTTCTCTCTCATTTCCGTGTTCGCGTTTTATTTTCATACGCCACACCACACATGGTTATTTGGTTGGAAGGCTTACTACCACCACCCATTGGTTGATTGGAAAGATATTTTCGGCGGAAGAAGGGAACTACGAAAAAAAATCTATCCCGGATTCGCAAAGTAATCCGCCTCCTCGGGACCAGCAACGAGAAGGTGCGCCGCCTCAAGGGAGGAATTGGTGGACGATAGCATTGTGAGAAGATTAGAAAAGGAAGGCCGGTTCTAACTCTCACAGCGATGCAATGTTGTAATGATCGTTATGCCTGACCGGATGCTCCGGACGGATGCCCCCCGACCGCAAAGCGAAAACGAATGGCGCCAAGACTAAAATCTGACAAGTCTTTATGGTTGTGATATAGCTTTCACTAAACGAACTTGATCTCAGTGATGAAGGTAGACGCTACTATAAATCCGTATCAGACACGTATGCTGCAGGTACCGTCAAGACCGAACCTTGCCGAGTTACTGCCTGCAGAACTATGTGATCTTAGCGACCCACAACGGGCAATGCCAGCAATAGCCAAGGATCAGCGCCGGCTGAGCGTGATTTCGAATCTTGTCGCACGAGTTCCCACGGAGCACGTTTTGGTTCTCTCCGATGCTCGCGACCTTACTCTTCCAGAAAATAGCGTCCATCTCGCTGTAACGTCGCCTCCTTATTGGACTCTCAAGAAATACCGAGACGGCCGCGGGCAACTAGGCCATATTGCCGATTACGAGGAATTTCTCAATGAGCTCGACCGCATCTGGAACCTGTGCTTTCGTGCGCTCGTTCCGGGAGGCCGTCTCGTGTGCGTGGTCGGTGACGTCTGTCTATCCAGGAAGCGGAACGGCGGTCGGCATACGGTTGTTCCACTGCATGCGTCCATTCAGGAACGGTGCAGAGTATTGGGGTTCGATAATCTTGCTCCCATAATTTGGCACAAGATCGCAAATGCGGCCTACGAGGTTGAGGGCGGATCGTCATTTCTAGGTAAGCCCTATGAGCCAAACGCGGTCGTAAAGAACGATATTGAGTTCATACTTATGGAGAGAAAACCCGGCGGATACCGTGCTCCTGACGTACCTAGTCGCGTGCTGAGCGTGATTTCAGCTGAGAATCACCAAAAGTGGTTCCAGCAGATCTGGAGCGGCTTGCCTGGAGCCTCCACTAAGGAACATCCGGCGCCGTATCCACTTGAAGTAGCGGAACGTCTCGTGCGCATGTTCAGCTTCGTGGGCGACACCGTGCTCGATCCGTTTATGGGCACTGGCACCACCACGATTGCCGCGGCCCGTTGCGGACGTAATAGCGTTGGATGCGAGATCGATCCGCAATATTTCGGTCTTGCAAAATCTCGTGTTTCCGCAGAATCCGGTTCCATTTTCGCACAAACAAAAGTCCGCGAGTATCACGGATAATCACAAACGGTCCTAGGTGAAATGGCAACGGTCCTCCCGCCGTTTGAGAAACGTCTTCGTGAGGCCGTCGCGCATTACTGGCGCACGCTTAAAGAACAATCGGCGAAGCAGACGACCGGAAGCGCCGACCGTGGACAGCGTGCAGCTGTCACAGGCGGCAAGCAGATGGATGGCTTTTGCCATTTATTTCTGTGGTTGTTGGTTCACAACGGGCTGGAGGACGCGTGCATTTACACCCGGTCAAAGAGAGAGCTGCCCGGTTATTTCCGAGCTACGAAAGACTGGGATCTGGTGGCGGTGCATCAAAACCATCTGGTAGCCGCTATCGAATTTAAATCTCAGCGTGGGCCGTCATTTGGAAATAACGTGAACAATCGAGTAGAAGAGGCGCTAGGCAATGCAACCGACCTTTGGACGGCTTTCCGGGAAGGAGCATTCGGTACCGACCGACCTCGTCCGTGGCTGGGGTGGATTATGCTACTTGAGGATTGCGAGGGTTCGACAAAACCGGTTAAAGTCGAAGAACCTCACTTCGCCGTTTTTCCAGAGTTCCGCAATGCCTCATATGCGCGCCGCTATGAAATCCTCGCCCGCAAGTTAGTTCTCGAGAAGCTTTACGATGCAACGGCCTTCCTGATGGCTACTACTGCAGGTGGTCCCAAGGGTAAGTATTCCGAACCGGCTAAAGATCTCACGATGAAAAAGCTGCTTGCCAGCCTTGCGGGCCATGTCGCTGCCTATGTTGCGACATTACCGTAATCGCTCCGGTGGACTGCCTAACAATCGGGGTACAACAATCGAGTTTAGAGTAACTTTTTTCGCGGTCAATCATCGAGACGAAGCCGAATTAGGAAACTGAGCTTCGGGATCTTGGTGAATTCCTGAGCCTAAACGAGCGGATTAGAACACACCAGCCTCAAAAAAGGTTCTCTGATCCCATTAATCCGAACGAGGTGCGCTGACACACTTTTCGTGAGTGACCCCTATACTGCGCCTTGTTCCCTTGCTTGCTCGAAAAATAAGATTTTGTTTGCTTCCGGGTGTCCGCTTGTATAGAGTGCGTAACGGTTAGGATGACTCGAACAATTAGCTTCGAGGGCATTCAACTCGAGCGGCCATTGGTTCGGAAGCAAACGAGATCTTATTTTTTGAGCAAGCAAGGGAACAAGGCGCAGTATACGGGTCACTCACGAAAAGTTTGTCAAGTGCACCTGGTCGGATTAATGGGATCAGAGAACCTTTTTTGAGGCTGGTCAGTTCTAATCCGCTCGTTTAGGCTCACGAATTCACCAAGATCTCGAAGCTCAGTTTCCTAATTCGGCTTCGTCTCGATGATTGACCGCGAAAAAAGTTACTCTAAACTCGATTGTTGTACCCCGATTGTTGCGCAGTCCACCGGAGCGATTACGGTAATGTCGCAACATAGGCAGCGACATGGCCCGCAAGGCTGGCAAGCAGCTTTTTCATCGTGAGATCTTTAGCCGGTTCGGAATACTTA
>QHOF01000390.1 GCA_003219335.1 Verrucomicrobiota bacterium
ATTTCCGAAAATCCGCGAGGGGGAGATCTGCATCACCTGGATCGGGCACGCATCTTTCCTCATCCAGACACAGGGAGTTAATATCTTGATTGATCCGATCTGGTCGAAATGGCTCAAGGTGATCAAGCGATTGAAGCAACCGGGATTCGAAATTCATCATTTGCCCTCGATTGATTTCGTTCTGGTAACGCACGCGCATTTCGATCATCTCGACCGGCGGACCCTGCGGCGGGTGGCTGCGGATCAACCAATCATTGTGCCCATCGGCGTGGGAAATTTAGTGCATGATCTCGGTTTCCACATTGTGCACGAGCTCGATTACTGGCAGACAATCGAGCTCGGGCCGCTCAAGATTTCGCTCACCCCGTGTCAGCATTGGGGCGCGCGATTCCTTGCGGATTTGCATCGTGATTTTGGCGGCTTCGTCGTCGCTGCGAATGGCCGGACGATTTTTCACTGCGGCGACACCGCCTACTTTGCCGGCTTCAAGGAAATCGGCGAACGCTTTAACATCGAGCTGGCGTTGCTTCCCATTGGCGCATATGAGGCGCCAACTGGCCGCGAAGTGCACATGAATCCAGAAGAAGCGGTGCGAGCTTTTCTGGAATTGCACGCGAAGACTTTGATCCCCATGCATTACGGGACCTTCCCCCTTGGGTTCGAGCCGCTCGAAGAGCCGCCGCAACGATTGCTCGCAGCTGCGCGCTCTCACGGCATCGAAGAGAAAGTCATGGTCATGACCGAGGGGAAGCCAGTTGTCTTATGAAGAAGAAAACGCCGAACGCCCAACATCCAACGTCGAATATTGAATTCGGAAACTGGCGTCTTGCTGAAGTTTCTGATGGAGAGTACGCGCCTACGAGCAAGCCCACGTACGATCTCGAAGACAAGCTACTAGAGTTTGCCGCAAAAATTGTCGAACTCACTGAATCATTGCCAAATACTCGAGCTGGAAATCACATCGCCGGGCAACTCTTGCGTTGCGGTACATCATCTCTTTCCAATCACGGCGAGGTCGAAGCGGCAGAATCACGCAGGGATTTCCTTCACAAACTACGAATTTGCCTCAAGGAACTGCGCGAAACAAAGCGCTGGCTGCGACTTGTAGGGCGAGTAAAGAAACTCGGGGCACCAGCGAACTTCAGCAGCTGTCTCAATGAAGTCGACGAGCTGATCCGGATTTTCGTAGCCAGCATTCGGACGGCTGAGAGAAACGCGAAATGATGCGCGTGCCGTCTGAGTTCGACGTTGGGAGTTGGACGTTGAGCGTTGGGCGTTTTCTCTTCTAGAATGTCCGCTTCGCGCTTCACGCGTTCGGAAATTCTTGGCGCGTTCTCAGCCGGTTTACTCGTCTTCTTCTTCTGCCTCATTCTTCTCTGGCACGATCCGCTCCTCTTTTGGAATGACGATTATGAATTGTCGGTGCTGCCGGTATTCGCCGATGTGGCGCGCAGTTGGTCGGAAGGAAATTGGCCAATCCTGAGCCCGTATTCATGGGTCTGTGGAAATCTCGCTGGCGAATTTCAGTACGGCACGTTCTCAATTTTCGTGAATGCGGCCGTCATTCTCACATGGAAATTTCCGCTGACATTTTCGCAACAAGCCGCTGCTCTTTCCATCACTCACCTCTTTGTTCTGGCCGTTGGCGCATTCTTGCTCGCGCGCGACCGCCGACTCTCATTTTCGTTGTCGATTTTCGTTGCGCTGGTCGCTTCGCTCAATGGCTGGATCATTTGCTGGGGCGCCACCGATTGGTTCGGCGCGCTCGGCGCATTTACGTGGCTGCCGTGGGCATGGTGGGGCGCCGAGCGCGCGTTGGATCAACACAGAACCAAATGGCGATTTCTCTGGCCGGCACCGTTTGTTTATCTGCTCGTCACCGGCGGGTTTCCTTATACGGTTTTGATGGTGCTGCTCTTGATCGCGTTGCTGTCCGTCAAGTCGTTAGTCGAAACGCGCAATGTTCTCTCAGTTTTGCCGATGCTCTTTGGCGTCGCGCTGGGCTTCGGATTGTCGGCGCCAGCGTGGTTGGCGATTCTTGATCTCGTTCAAGGTTCAGCGCGCGAGTTGCAGCCAGCGTCCGCGCACTGGCAATGGCGCGTTCCACCCGCGGCACTGTCCGGATTAGTTCTTCCCTCGTGGACACTGAACTGGACAGATTTTTCCTCGCGTCTGATACCGCATACCGCGACGGAATTGGCCTGCGGGCTTGTTGCTCCGGCGGCGCTCATTGCTGGATTCATCTGGCGCGGGCGCATGCTAGTCCGGCGAATGAAATGGGAGCTGATCCTGCTTTTACTCGTGCTGTTGCTTTGCATGGTTCCAACGGCCGGGCTTTTTCGGTGGAGTTTCCGCTGGCTGCCATTTTTCCATTTGATTCTAGCAATCTGTGCAGCGGATGTGCTGCAAATGCGGCCGGGGTCATCGACCGCGGCTACAGCGGCTCTCGCTCTCACTGCCTTGACGGCTATCGCGACGTTGATCTTCCGCGCCAGTGGCAAGTACGCTTTCCCGCTGACATGGATTTTTCTCGGGCTCGCAACGATTTGGTTGCTGTCAGCGCTTTCGTTGCGCGATTCTAAATTTCACGAATGCACACCTGTAGCGATTACCTTTGCGGCGTTTCTTGCAACATACCTCTGTATCCCGCCAAATTCCGGAGTCCCCAAATACAACTTTTCTCAAGAGCTACTTAAACCTTCGCCGCTTGATCCATCTCGCCTTTATCTCAGCATCTATCCGTGGGCAGAGCTGACGTATGCCACCTCAAACAAACCGCAGCCGGTTGGCCAGGTTTTGCGTCCGGGTAGCACATCGATGTGGGCAGGGTTGCATTTCATTAATGGCTACAGCCCAATTCGGGCGGCCGGCGTGGCGCGCGAATTCGCAGCCAGCATTCACGGCGAAATTAATCCGGCTGTGGGAAGTTATTTGCTGAGTCAACAAG
>QHOF01000402.1 GCA_003219335.1 Verrucomicrobiota bacterium
AAGCGCGCAGTGTGTCCATGGAAACAGTTTGCCGCCGAAACCCGAGCCAACGAACTTTGTAATGACCCGGACGTTCTCCTTCGGCAAATCGAACATTTGCGCGAGTACGCTCCGGAAGTTGACGACTCCTTGCGATGAGTCGTAGAGCGTCAACTTCGATCCTTCCCAGATCGCGGTCGTCGCGTGTAACTCAATGGGGTTGTGCGTCTCAGCCGGCGTGACATAAGTTTGGTCGAGCTTGACGGGGGCGCTCGCGAAAGCGGTATCGGCGTCGCCACGCTGGCTGTCCACGCGTTCGCGCATGCCGAACGTGGTGACCACTGAGTCGGGGTCGTCGTCCGCTTCAAGATGAGTTTCGACGTTCGGCTTCTCCTTGCTGTAGGTCACGCGAACCGCATCGGCAGCAGCCTTGGCAGCCTCGAATGTGTCCGCCACAGCGAGCGCGATGTATTGGCCGTAGTAGCCAACGACATCATCTTCAAATGGCGGACGCCGCTCTTCGCAGATGCCTTCCATCCCCTGTCCCAGGGTCGAGCGGAACATCTTGCCAATATTCTCGCGATGAAAGATCGCGCGCACACCGGGCATCTTCCCGGCCGCGCTCGTATCGAGTTTGACAATCCGACCGCTGGCGATCGTCGCCTCGACCGGAACGGCATACAGCGTCCCGGAAAATTGGAAGTCGGAGGTGTACTGCGCCTGTCCGCTCACCTTCATCGCACCATCCACACGAGGGGTGCTACGACCGATCGGTGATGGGATTGCTTGTGTCACTGCCATATCCGCTCCTTTAATAAATCACTCTGTCGCCAACTGAAGCGCGTAGGTGAGGCAGCGCTTGGCCAGCTCGATTTTGAACGCATTCTCACTCTGCGGTTTGGCGTCCCGTAAGGCCGCCTCCGCCGCGTTGCGGAAGTTCGCCTGGTCTATAGGCTGGCCGACGAGCGCGGCTTCTGCCTCGGGGGATCGCTATGGCTTGGTTCCGACGCCGCCCAGTCCGACCCGTGCTCGAGTCACTCTCTCGCGGGCAACCGTGATTACGATGGCCGATGATGCTAGAGCGAATTCGTAGGATGTGCGGTCACGCAGCTTCAGATAGAGCTGCCTGCTCCCCGCGACGGGCGGCGGCAGGGTGACGTGGGTGACGAGGTCGCCTGGTTCGAGGACCGTTTCGCGGTTCGGTGTGCTCCCGGGAAGAAGATGAAAGTCACCGATGGGGATCGCGCGCATGCCATTCGTTCCCTGTACGTGGATCGTCGCTTCCAATGCCGCCATCGCAACGCACATATCCGAGGGATTGGTCGCGATGCAGTGTTCGCTGGTGCCGAGTATCGCGAGCATGCGGTTGGCGCCGGTGATCGCCGGGCATCCGGTTCCGGGTTCGCGTTTGTTGCACGGCATGGCGGTGTCGCGGAAGTACACGCACCGCGTGCGCTGCAGGAGATTGCCGGCCGTAGTCGCCATGTTGCGAAGTTGGGCCGATGCGCCGGCAAGAATCGCCTGCGACAGCACGGCATAATCTCGTTCGACCTTCGGATGGTGGGCGAGATCAGAATTTCGCACAGTGGCGCCAATCTTCAGCCCTCCGTCAGGCGTTGCTTCGATCTGGTCGAGCGGCAAACGGTTAATGTCGATCACCCGGGCAGGCGTTTCGACGTTCAGCTTCATCAAGTCAAGCAGCGTCGTTCCGCCGGCGACAAACCGCACGTCGGCACCCTGCTGCGCCGTTTTCGCCTGCGCGGCGGTCGCCACTGCCGTCGCGGAATCTGCTGGCCGAACAAATTCAAAGGTATACATGGGATCGCTCCTGCTTGCGGCTAAGTGTTTTTGCGAACTTGTTGGATCGCGGCCACGATATTCGCATAGGCTCCGCAGCGGCAGATGTTGCCGCTCATCAGTTCTTTCACCGCCGCGTCGTCGGAACCGCAGGGTTCCTTGAGCAACGCCACGGCCGACATGATCTGGCCTGACGTACAATATCCGCACTGGTAGGCGTCGCAGGCAACGAATGCCGCTTGCATGGGATGCAATTTCTCGGGGCTGCCCAGGCCTTCTATGGTCGTGATCTCTGCCCCATCATGCATCACGGCCAGGGTAAGACATGAGGTCACGCGCCTGCCATTCACATGCACCGTACATGCGCCGCATTGCCCGTGGTCACAGCCCTTTTTGGTGCCGCTCAAATGGAGTCTCTCGCGCAGCAGATCCAACAGCGACGTGCGAACATCTACCGTGATCGCGTGCTGCGCGCCATTCACTGTAACGTTGATGGTTGTGTCTGATCGAACGTCAGTCGCCTGCATCGCTTCTCCTCCTGCTGCTGGTCTTTGTTCGCCCAACACCGAAATGCCAATCCCAAAAACGCTACCGGTCTTGAGCGATTTCTCCAGAAACTCACGTCTCGTCAAATCTCTCCTGTCGTGATCATTACTCGGCGTGGCGGCAGGATAGGCCGTCCTTACCCTGCCGCCTTCTAGGCTTCGGCCGAAGCCGCGGGAACTAGCGGTGATCAACCAACTTTTTTGCACCATTGCATTCTCTGTTGGTTGACCTACTGGGCGGTGTAACCGCCATCAACCGGAAAAATCTGTCCGGTAGTGAATGATGCGCCTGCGGAGCATAGCCAGACGACGATGCTTGCGATCTCTTCCGGCTGGCCGACCCGGCCGATGGGAGTCGCGCTATCCAGCGCCTGCTTCACTTCAGGCGTAGCTGCAAAGTCGCGATACATTCGCGTCTCAATCGGCCCGGGCGCGACGGCATTGACTCGAACGTTCTGTTTGGCGTATTCCAGCGCGACCGATTTGGTCAGCCCGTTGACGGCGTGTTTACTGGCAACGTAAACCGGAACCATGCCAAT
>QHOF01000403.1 GCA_003219335.1 Verrucomicrobiota bacterium
TGTGTTGCCATCATAGCCACCCCAAACGATCATTTGACTGCCAGTCCAGACCCCGGTGTGGCTGCTGCGCGCAGCGGGCGTATTCGTGTTCGTCGTAGTAGTCCAACTATCCGTCAGCGGATTGTAACGGGCGCCGGTAGCGAAGACGTTGTATGTATTCCCGAACGTAGCGCCACCCCAAATAACCATTTCCGTGTCTGTCCACACCGCCGTGTGATCGGCACGGCCATCCGGCGCATTGGTCGTGCTGGTCGCAGTCCAAGTATCAGTGGCGGGATTATACCGACCACCCGTGTTCGGAAAGACGTTGTTGTAATACTGGTCGGCAAAATAACCGCCCCAAATAATGATTTCATTGCCGGTCCACACCGCCGTAGGTCTGATCCGCGTCTGCGGCGCGTCGACGACGTTCGTAGCAGCCCAAGCATCAGTGTTTGGATCATATCTGCCGCCGCTGTTTAGGGCATTGCCATCGTTGTCGGAACCACCCCAGATGACCATTTCCGTACCTGTCCAGATCGCCGTGTGGAAAAAACGACCAACCGGGGCATTGCTGGTTCCAGTAGCAGTCCAAGTATCGGAGTTCGGATCATATCGGCCGCCATTGTTGAAGCTGCCGCAGGAATCGCCGTCACAGCCGATGCCGCCCCAAACGATCATTTCGGTACCAGTCCAAATTGCCGTGTGAAGGTAGCGAGCCGTCGGAACGTTGGTGGTGCTCGTCGGCATCCACGTATCAGTGGCGGGAATGTATTTCCCACCGCTGTTGAGATAACCGGGACCGCCTCCACCCCAAATGATCATTTCGCTGCCCGTCCAAACGGCGGTATGATAATAACGCACGTCTGGAACGACCTTGAATGTGGGTCTCCAAGTGTCTCCGGTCGTGCACGGGCCGGAGTCACTTGCGATCGCCGGAAGGTTGTAGTTTGGCGGAACTGCTGCTGCCATTGGCATTGGCAGACGAGCCGCTGCGTCCGCACGCCACTGATCGAGCGATAGTTTCCTCCACGAAATAGTAGCGACGTTCAGCCGATCTTTACTTTTACTGAGCACAGCAGTGGCGTAGTAGCTCACGTCGTCTTCCTGCAAATTGCTTAGCTTCCCAGTGGGTATGGCTTCATACGCGTTGCCGTAGCTTTCGGAGTGCGGTGACGTGGCAGCGTCTTCGACGACTTTGCCTATGACAGGCGTGCCGAAAGTTGCCACAAGCTTACCTACACTCTCGTTCCATTCCGACTCGGTCATGTTTATTGCATCGCGCCGCTGCGCATTGCGCTCCGACACCTGAGCATCCGCACCATCGGTTTTGACCCACTCAAGTTCAGTGTATTTCGCGCTGGTCTCTTTCATCTGATTGACCGCGTGATGCGCCTCCAGCTCAGCCGCCGCACGCTGCTTTAATTCGCCGTGAAATCTTTGGTCATGCGCATACAAGCTTCGCACCAGTCGCTCGGCCAAAGCAGGTCTGGCGACGCATTCCGCGATAACGGCTGGATCGTTACCGAGGGCAGCGAAGACTTCGCGCAACACATCGGGCTGCTTCGTCTGCCGCGCTATCCGATCCATTTCTGCCTGCAATTGCTCCGGGGTGATTGGCCTTTGCCAGTAATCCTCCAACGCCTGCGAGTTGCGTAGGTAATCTTCCACCTTTTTCTCGATCTGCGCTTGCGACATCACCTTGTCGAGCGGCGGCTTGGCCTTGCCGTTTTCCTTCGGCCAAATCCGATGACGCCAGTAAACTTCCTCAATCGCGCGTTGGTACGCGACGCGATCGGCAAGCGTGAGCGCCTTGGTGTGCGCCGCCGGCTTGGTCATGCTGCCGGGGAAGACCGACCGCGAGAGAGTTGACCACCTGTTAGGCAAATTAAAGCCTGAGGTAAAGCCGACGATCAAGCACGATAAAAGAGCAGCATACGCTGCGCTGCGAATGATGTAACCGCTGGTTTTGCTCTTTGTCTTCATATCTTTCTTCCTTTCACCATCCTTCTCCCGGATTTGCCGGGCGAAGTTCTGAAAAAGTTTTGTTGGTTGGGGGGTTGCTTTTGTGGGGTGAGCGGATAATGACGGTTGCGGGAATTTCCGTCTATCGTGGAAAAGCCACCATTTTTGCCATCGTGGAATCCACGATGGGGCATCGGATTTTGCGTGGCGGTTTCTAGGGCGTTTTGAAAAGCGCGTGCGTCGCGTCGTGAAGGCTATCGTGGATTGTCCGCGATAGGGGTATCTGGGATCTGCGCCTGAGAGCGCCTCGACACCCGCCTTCGCAAAGCTTCGGCGTGGCAGGGAGCGAGGCGACTACAGCGTCACGGAGAGTTCTGTGGGCGGCGAGTTGTGCCTAACAATTCGCGCGCGCCACGCTTGAGCGCTTCGGCGTTGGCATAGCCGAGTTTCAATTTGATGTGCTGACAATGCGTTTCCACCGTGGTTCGGCTGATGCCAAGCTTCTTCGCAATGCGGCCCACACTCTGTTCAGCCGCAATGAGCGCGAATACCGCCAGCTCGCGATCGGTCAACAACTTCACGACCGGAGGAAGGACTTCACGATGCGCAAATTTCTCCAGAGCAAGCGAGGCGATCAGCGGACTCACATAAATCTTGCCGGCAGCCACCGTCTCAACTGCACGCACTAATTCTTCCTTTGATCCGTTTTTCATCCAGTAACCGGCCGCGCCGGCGTGTAGCGCGCGCTCCGCATAAACCCGTTCAGATTGCCGTGACACAATCAGGATGCGAGTACGCGGAAATTCGGTCGCCAAGTCTTTGATCCAGCGGATGCCAT
>QHOF01000404.1 GCA_003219335.1 Verrucomicrobiota bacterium
CATCTGGGCCGAGCTTGCCACGCGTTTGCCCGCCGCTGCGGGCGGCCAGTATGTCTATCTCCGCGAAGCGTATCATCCTGCGGTCGCATTTGTGTACGGATGGGGACTGCTCCTGGTCACGCAGACCGGCGGCATGGCTGCGGTCGCGGTCATTTTCGCGTCGTACTTTCGCGCGCTCACCGGCGCAGCTTGGAACGAGAGCGCAACCGCAGCCGCCGTGCTGCTCGCACTGACCGGCATCAACTGTTTGGGAGCGCGCGCCGGGAGCAACGTGCAGAGCGCTCTCATGTTGTTGAAGATTGGCGCGATCAGCGCGCTCGTACTGATTGGATTTGCGGTTGGCCATCCCGCGACTGCAGGACTCAAATCGGAAACTGTGCTTGGACAACCGGTTTCATTTAGTCTCGTTAAGAGCATCGGAGCAGCGATGGTTCCCGTCGCTTTTGCATATGGCGGATGGCAGACCGCCACCTTCGTTGCGGGCGAAATGCGCGACGCGCGGCGCGATCTGTCGCGAGGACTGCTGATCGGCGTGTCGGGTGTTGTCGCGCTCTATCTTGCAGTGAATCTTGCGTGTTTATTTGTGCTCGGGCCGACTGGCCTCGACGCGACGACAACGCCCGCATCGGACGTGATGCGGATCGCATTGGGCGAGCGCGGCGCGCGTTGGATTGCTTTCGCGATTGCTGTGTCCACTCTCGGATTCCTGAGCCAAAGCATGCTCACCGCGCCGCGTGTGTATTACGCAATGGCGCGCGACAGGCTTTTTCTTAAGAGCGTCGGCAAACTATCGCAACGCTCAGGCGCGCCGGTCGTGGCGATTATCCTTCAGGGGTTGGCAGCACTTCTGATCGCTTGTTCGGGAACTTATGGCGAGATTCTCAATTTCGAGATGACCGTTGATTCCATTTTTTTCGGAATGACCGCGGTATCCCTCTTCATTTTGCGCCGGCGTCAGATCGGATCAGGCGCCGGTGTTTACCATGTTCCGGGGCATCCTTTCACGACGGCAGTTTTTGTTTTGTCCTGTGTAGGAATTCTGTGGAGCGCAATCGTTACCGCGCCGCGGAACAGCGCGATCGCCCTATGCATCATGCTCAGTGGAGTGCCGGTTTATTGTTTTTGGAGCAGATTGAGACGACTGGATCCCGCAAATGACACCGATGGACGCGAATAAGGAAGGAGTTTTCGCTCCATTTCGCGAAGCTTTGGGAGTGCGACATGTCCTCGCGTCGCTTTGGATCGAACACGCGGGGGACGAAAGGCGGTGCGAGGACGTCCCGCACTCCAAAAGCACTTCGTGCAAAATCTTTTCTCCATTCGTGTCAATTCGTGTGATTCGCGGGCAGCAAAATCTTTATCAGACGCGATGAAGGCAGCCTATGGCAGTCTGAGACACAAACATTCCGAGTACATGCATTGGGCCAAGACCCAAAGCCGCGCGCGGTTCAACCTCGCCACGAGCGGCGTCGCGCCATTTCCTCTTCGTGAACTGCAGGTCAACCTGGGGGAGCTCGAAATCAATGGCGACAACAGCTACGGCTACCCGCCATTGCAGCAAGCCATCGCCGCGCACTGTGGAGTCGATCCCGAATGTGTTGTGGAAGCCGCAGGCACTTCGATGGCGAATCATCTGGCGATGGCAGCGATCATCGAGCCGGGCGACGAAGTTTTGATCGAGTACCCAGCGTACGGACCTATTCTCGATGTCGCGCGTTACCTGGAAGCGAACGTGAAACGCTTCCGACGCACGGAAGAAAACGGCTGGGCGATTGATCCGGCAGAGGTTCGCCGCTGCATCACGCCGAAGACGCGCCTCATCGTGATCACGAATCTGCACAACCCAACCAGCGCGCTTACGCCTGAAACTGTGCTGCCCGAAATCGGCGATATGGCACGCAGCAGCGGCGCACTTGTGCTGGTCGATGAAGTTTATCTCGATGCGGTTTACGAGAACACACCGCGCACGTCATTCCATCTCGGACCGGAGTTTGTGGTGACCAGCAGTTTAACGAAAGTTTACGGCGTCAGCGGTCTCCGATGCGGCTGGATTTTGGCGCAGCCCGATCTTGCGTGGAAGATGCGTCGCCTGAATGATCTTTACAGCGCCACAGCAGTTTATCCCGGCGAACTGCTCAGCGTCGCGGCATTCCAGCATCTCGATCTGCTCCGTCAAAGAGCGCGCCGGATTCTGGAAGCAGATCGCAAAATACTTCGCGATTTTCTCGCGCAACAGTCAGCGATTTCCGCTGTCTGGACAGAGTGGGGCACGACCAGTTTCCTGCGATTGGTACGCGGAGACGCGGATGCCTTTCTTGAGCGCCTGCGATGCGAATTCGAGACCTCAGCGGTACCAGGTCGTTTCTTCGAAATGCCGGGTCACTTTCGCATCGGCATGGGTGTGAACACCGAAATGTTCACCGAAGGCCTGAAACGCATCGGCCACGCGCTATCGTAATCATAGCCAGGTGAAGCTCAACGCTGCCGCGCAGATGAATCTCGAAGCTCCATGCTGTAGCGACGGCCCTGTGGGCCGTCTTTCAAGTTTGAAAGTATCGCCGAGGTGACCGGCCACAGGCGGGTGGCTGCAACACTGTTGAAATAGCTCTACGCCCGAAGCAGTGAACGTTCGTGGTTGCAACTACAGCTACGGGCGCGGTGCTGGGGTAGGACGAGGACGTGGAGTTGGTCGAGGTCTAGGCGTCGGTATAGCAGTTGGCGTTGATGATGCCGTAGGTGTAGGTGTCGGCGTAGACACCTCGTAACTGAACGTGCAGGTGAATTCCTGCACCCCCCCGTTGCCGCAGTTAAAAGCGCCAGCTGGAATATGCATCGTGTTTTGGCCTTGTACCGCAGGTGAGGTGTTGAAGTGGAAGGTT
>QHOF01000405.1 GCA_003219335.1 Verrucomicrobiota bacterium
TGAGAAGACTCCGTTTTACCCGCGCAGTCCCTACGCCGCCGCGAAACTCTATTCTTACTGGACCGCGGTCAATTATCGGGAGAGTTACGGTATCTTCGCCTGCAACGGCATCTTGTTCAATCATGAATCGCCCCGGCGCGGCGAGACCTTTGTGACGCGCAAGATCACTTCCGCCGCGGCGCGGATCAAAGCGGGGTTGCAGGAAAACCTTTACCTTGGCAACCTCGATGCTCAAAGGGATTGGGGTTACGCGAAAGAATATATAGAGGCGATGTGGCTCATGTTGCAGCAGGACGAGCCGGACGACTATGTTATCGCAACCGGCGAGGCCCACGCGGTCCACGAATTTCTCGGCGAAGCTTTCTCCTACGTTGGGCTCGACTGGCACAAGCTCGTGGAGATCGATCCCAAATATTACCGTCCCGCCGAGGTGGATTGCCTCCTGGGCGATGCCAGCAAAGCCAGGCAAAAGTTGGGCTGGCAGCCGAAGACGAAGTTCAAAGAGTTGGTCCGCCTGATGGTGGATGCGGACATGGAAGCAGCGCAGAGAAACGTCCACACCAACAGCTATGGCGGCGCGATCTCGAACTCGAAGCGTCCAATCGCCAGATGACGCGCCCGCCGGGAGCGCCGGTGATGGCGCCGACCGCGACGTGACACAGCCGAGGAGAAGTTGACCAGGAGTTGATGAAATGAAGAGCTCAGATAACCGTGTGGTGGTGACGGGAGGCGCGGGCTTCCTGGGGTCGGCGGTGGTCCAGAAACTGCGGGAGCACGGCTACCGAGACGTGTTCGTGCCGCGCTCGAAGGATTATGACTTACGCGAGCAGCAGCCGATCATGCGTCTCTACAAAGAGACTCGGCCGCAGATCGTCATCCACCTTGCCGCCGTGGTCGGAGGCATCGGCGCGAACCGAGCCAATCCGGGACGTTTTTTTTACGACAACGCCATCATGGGAATTCAAATGATGGAATATGCCAGACAGTTCGGCGTTGAAAAGTTCGTCGCAATAGGAACGGTTTGCGCTTATCCCAAGTTTGCCCCGGTGCCGTTCAAGGAGGAGGAGCTGTGGAACGGCTACCCTGAGGAGACAAACGCTCCTTATGGCCTGGCGAAAAAGATGATGCTCGTGCAAGCACAGGCGTATCGGAGCCAGTACGGGTTCACCGCTATTTACCTGCTTCCCGTGAATCTTTATGGGCCGGGGGACAACTTCGATTTGGACACTTCTCACGTCATTCCCGCGCTCATTCGGAAATGTGTCGAAGCTAAAGAAAACGAGGATGACCAGATTGTTCTTTGGGGCGACGGTTCGCCGACCCGGGAATTCCTCTACGTGGAAGATGCTGCCCAGGGCATCGTAAAGGCAACCGAAAAGTACGACCGCGGCGATCCCGTCAATTTGGGGACTGGGGTGGAGATTTCCATCCGAGACTTGGCTCAAATGATCGCCGAGGAAGTCGGCTTTTCCGGTAGTATCGTTTGGGACAAGTCGAAGCCCAACGGGCAGCCTCGCCGCTGCCTCGATACGAGCCGGGCGCGGGAGTATTTCGGTTTCCAAGCGCAATATACGTTCCGTGAGGGTATTGCAAAAACGATCGAGTGGTTTGTAGCGTACCGCTCAAAGCCACCGACAGGCGGCTCTCAATTACAGGGGGTAATAGGGGCAATCACTTTGGCTACCCTCTTTCTTCTCTGATCTCGCACAATTTCGGAAGGTTAAATCAGCCCAGAGACCGCACCCTCGCGCGATAAAGCGTCTCTTTGAGTTTCTTTTAAAGCGTCATTAATCTCATCTTTTCTTCTAGGTGGACCCCCTAATGCCCGAGGCCATCCACCGGAAAAGACCTACTACTAATCGACACCAGGAGTGGAGGCAACTTTCATGATGAAAACCATTGTCATCAAATACCGCCGATTTCTTATCGTCCAATTCCACATCTTATTGATCGCGCTCGCCAACTACCTGGCGTATTGGATCAGATTTGATGGAGCGATTCCAGATCAAGAAATCGCTCTTTTGATCACGATGATGCCCTGGCTCATCGTGATCCGAGGGCTGACTTTCGTTCCCTTTCACCTCTACAAGGGACTGTGGCGATATACCGGTATCTGGGATCTACGGAACGTCATCGCCGGCGTTCTAACCAGCACAGTCATGTTTTACGTTTTGGTTCATTGGATCTTCGGTCTTCGCAAGTACCCTCTGTCGGTCTTTGTCATCGACTCGCTTCTTCTGATTTTCTTTATGGGGGGGAGTCGTTTGACCCGTCGTCTCTACTATCATGGCCTGGGGCAGCTCAGCGGCGGCAGGCGGGTTTTGATCTATGGCGCGGGAGATGCGGGAGAGATGATCGTCAGAGATATAAAGAACAACGGCGCATTTTATGATTATCAACCGGTGGGCTTTATCGATGACAATCCGAATATAGTCGGGCGGCGGATCCATGGCGTCGAGGTTCTAGGGACGAGAAAAGATCTCGCAAAGATCCTGACAACGGAAAAACTG
>QHOF01000395.1 GCA_003219335.1 Verrucomicrobiota bacterium
GAAGGCGCTACCATATTGCCGTCAGCGGTCGATACGTACGCGCGCAAGGCTGAACTGCTTGCAGCATGGCTGCTGGGGAAGCAGGCGGCTCCATCCAATCCGATCCGGCGAAGCATAGCAACCTATCTGCATGGTGCCGGCATCCAATCGGGATACACTTTTTTTGCGCCGAATATTCCAAGTTACCACAGGCTAACCTTGGAACTCTTTTATCAGGACGGACGCGTAGAATACGACTCGCCGCATGTGAGCGGCAAGGCAGCAGCTCTGCGTTTGGACAGTTTGTTAGACCGGTTGGCCGACAACCGTTACGAGCCGTTGCGCGAAGTGATAGTAAAGATGCTCGCCTTATCTATCTGGCGTGAGCATCCTGACGTGAAAAAAATTCGCGCCATCTTCGGATCGGTGACCCCGCCGAGTATCAGTGGTTTTGAGCAGGGGGAAAGCGAATCGTTCCAACCCATGTTCAGCTACGATTTCAGTCTGCGTGAGGAGGGGAACAGTAGAAAGTGATGCGAAGCCCCCTGCGCGCCATAGCGCTTCGGCGGCGGCACGACGCGTCGCACTCCAAAAACACTTCGTGCGAAACGCATGGGCGATGCCTGTCCTGTTTCGCGGAAGCTTTCGCGAATGCGCGAACGTCTTCGCGGCGCTTTAGCGTAATCGTTGCTGCGCTATCAACAGCAATACCATGATCCCGCTGGGCTCCGCCTCAGACGTATGGAAACGCGTAATGGAATTTCTGTTTCCTCCAGAAACAGACAAGTGGCTTGCTGTTTTCCGTATCGGCCTGGGCCTGCAAGTAGTTGTCTATACGTTGTTCTTAAGGAGTGACTGGCACTCCTTGTTTTCCGGAACTGGCAAAGGTCTTGTCAGCCGCCGATTGGGAGAGGCCATCACCTCGTTCGACAGTCCGCTCATTCCGAAACTTGGCTGGCTGGTTTTTCTCGGCCGGCACGTTGGTATCGGAGAAGAAACAGTGCTTTCCGTTGCCTGGGCTTGTTTGCTTTGCATGGGATGCTGCCTGCTGCTGGGACTTTTCTGCCGCCCGGCAGCCATCATTGCCTGGTTTCTTCACCTCTGCGCCGCTGAGAGCGGGGGATTGCTTGCATATGGCGCGGACAACTTCATGACCATGGCGCTCTTTTATTTGATGTTGTCGCCGCTACCAGACCGATACTCCGTGGACCGCCGGCTGGTAAAAACAAAATTGAGGGACCCGCGGCTCCTGGGCTTCTGGCGGCGCGTATTACAGGTGCACCTGTGCTTCGTCTATTTTTTCGGAGGCTTGGCAAAATCTCTCGGCAGCGGTTGGTGGAACGGCTCCAACCTCTGGCGATCGCTGATACGGCCGCCGTTTAATCTCATTTCGCCAGACATTCTGGTCCGATTCAAATACGCCCTGCCGGTCCTCGGAATTTCAATCTGTATGATCGAGGTCGGTTACCCAGTTTTCATTTGGATGAAGAAGACCCGATTTTTTTGGCTGGTTTGCATTTTGGCAATGCACGCCGCAATCGGACTGACTATGGGAATGTATCTGTTTGCTCTTGTTATGATCGTACTCAATCTGGCCGCGTTCGGTGTCGATATTAGAATTCCCTTTATGAGGCATCCCGCTGGCGGTGCGCGGGATCCCACGCAGTCTTTTCCGAAGAAACAACTCCCTGCGTAACGGAATCGGGCGCGTCAAATTGACGGTAGCAAATCGTTCCCGTGAGCTAAGGGCCGCTTAAAACTACTTCGGCGGCAAGTTTACCTTTTGGAGAACAACGTGTCGCTGCAGCGCGCGAACTGGTAACGTGGCACAGGCGGGTGGCTACCGGGCGGTTCATCTGAACCACCGGGCGATTGAGGTCAATCGCCCCTCCCATTCAACCGCTCAGCGGTCGATACTTGGACCCCATCGAGCCGGCGATTCGAAAGCCGTATTCAGACGTCGCGATGCGGGCGGCCGCTGCCATAATCGCTGCAAAACCGTCCAACGCCGTCACTCGCGCTCAGCGCGTGCCAAAGCGATTTAGTGCGAGTGACTGCTGACGGTAACCGTGCTGTAGCAACTGGCCACGAACCCGGCCTGCATGCTTTGCCAAACCACCCTGTGGCCGGGAGGACCGTCCATTACCACGGTCGTCCTGAATCCCGCAGCCTTCCACACTGCTTGAGCCTGATTCAGTCTGATCCCTAACAAGTTGGGCACCGTCGCCATGCATGGTGCCGGTGCCGGCGTCGTCGTCGTCGTCGGAGTAGGCGTCGGGGTTGGCGTTGGCGTAGGCGTGTACGTGGCCGTCGGTGTAGGGGTCGCAGAAGGTGTTGGAGTCGTTGTCGGCGTCGGCGTCGGCGTTGCCGTGGGCGGAGGCGTATAAGTCGCAGTAGCTGTAGCCGTAGCCGTAGGCGTATCTGTTGCTGTCGGCGTTGGCGTTGCCGTCGCTGTGACCGTTGGAGTCTCCGTAGCCGTGGGCGAAGGAGACGCCGTCGGACTAGGAACCGGCGTCGCAGTTGGCGTGACTGTATCTGTTGGCGTCGGCGTTGCCGTCGCCGTTGCTGTAGGCGACGGCGTATCTGTCGCGGTTGGTGTAGGCGTAGCCGTAGCTGTCGGAGTCACTGTAGCCGTGGCCGTAGCCGTAGGCGACGGCGTATCTGTTGCGGTTGGTGTTGCCGTGGCCGTAGCCGTAGCTGTTGGAGTCTGCGTAGCCGTCGGTGTCGGTGTCGGCGTTGGCGTCGGAGTTGACGTAAATGTAGCTGTAGGCGTAGGCGTCGGCGTCGGAGTTGCGGTAGCCGTAGCTGTTGCAGTTGCGGTAGCTGTAGCGGTTGCAGTCGGCATTGGAGTGAACGTAGCCGTCGGCGTAGGCGTAAAAGTAGCCGTAGCAGTCGCGGTGGCAGTTGGCGTGGCTGTCGCTGTTGCGGTAGCAGTCGCTGTTGCAGTCGGTGTTGGACTTGGTGGCGGGTCGCCGCTTACTAGCGGATGCGG
>QHOF01000396.1 GCA_003219335.1 Verrucomicrobiota bacterium
GTCCCATATATGGGCGAGTTGGGAATATTGATGGGCGTCTGCCAGGTGACCCCGCCGTCAGTAGAACGTTGAAATTCTACGCCGCCGCCGCTACAGTTAATGCCGTCGTCTGCCTGGTATTGGAAGCCGTGCCCCGGCCCGTTGGTCTTATCAATGGTGAACCATTCCTTGTCGCCTCCGCCTGCACCTCTATCGGGTGACTGCTCCACCCAGGATTGGCCGCCA
>QHOF01000397.1 GCA_003219335.1 Verrucomicrobiota bacterium
TGTGAGATCATTCGTGGCGAGGTCTCTATCTTCCGAGGAGGCGCAGGCGGGTTGTCGTATTTTTCCAACGGCTCGCCGCGGGGCGCCTTGCGTGTGGGCGCAAGCCCCTGCCCGGAGACGCTGATAAGCGTAGCCAGTGAAAGGAGACAAACCAATAAGCCGGCGGTTAAAACTGTAGAGGATCTCATAGAATGGGCTGGTTG
>QHOF01000398.1 GCA_003219335.1 Verrucomicrobiota bacterium
TTATTCAAGGCTGTGCGGCTCGCGTCGATCTGGTGCCGCAGACTTGGCAGAGCGCACCACAGCAACGCCATGGCGCCCGAGATATGGGGAGTGGCCATGGACGTGCCGCTGGCAAAGGTATAACAACTATCGCAGCTATTGCTCGCTGAGCGCGTGTTGGTGCCTGGAGCTGTAATATCTGGCTTGATGCGGCCGCTGCCATCAATTGTAACAGGGCCACGGCTGCTAAACGAAGCGATGGTATCGGTGCCGGTGTTCAAAGCCCCGGCCGAGTAGGTTTCCTCGTAAATTCCCGGGGGATCTTCAACGGTGGAACAACCCGGCCCATAGTTTTGCGCTGCGGACACCATCATGATGCCGGCGTCCCGCTGACTTGCAACAGCAGCTTCCAATGTGTTAGCGGAACAGCCTTCCGAAGGCGGACAACTCCAGGAGTTGATAGTAATATCGGGCGCCTTGGTAGGGTCCCCTTGGGCCGGAGTGCAGTTGAGCGGGTAAGGCGCAAGGAACCATTCCATGCACTCCATGTATCGGGCCGGCGTGCCGTTGCCGACATCCATGTTACGGCAACCAATCCACTTTGCGCCGGGTGCCATCCCTATCTGGTTACCCATGCCGTCATCGCCGATTGCCGTGCCGGTGGTGTGAGAACCGTGGAAGTAATCATCGCAAGGGAAGGGCGAATCGTTCCCGCAGGGATTGCCGACGCTGTCATGAATGGAGTCGTGCCAATTGTAATTGTGATTGGCAGCGACTCCGTCCCAGCCGCGGTAGTGAGGCTTGAGCGCATCATGCGTCCACCGCTGGCCCGTATCGGCGCTGGCCACTACAATATTCTGGCCCGTGAATCCAAGCGCCCACACGTCAGGCGCGTGCGTGTAAGTTATTCCTGGTTCGATTGTCGCCGGCGTCTGAGGTTGCGAAGGCGCTTTCTCGATCGGCCCAGGTTGAGGCAGGTCATTGTGGATACGCGGATCGCCTTCCACTCGCGCCACATCCGGCCGGGCCGCCAATGTCTCGGCGATCTCGCGGGTTCCCTTCACTAGAATTGCATTAAAGATGTAGAAGGATTGATGCTCGATGGCGCGGTCGCGCAGCCATTGCAGGATTGGTTCCTGAGTGGTCTGGGCCTTGCTCAACAAGGTCTCATAGACGAAGCGGCCCTTTTCAGCCTTGGTCGGCAAATTGGCCGCGCCGCTCAGATCCGCCTGGTCAGCCAGCACAACGAAAAATTCAGCTTGCTGACGGTTAGCGGTGTGTTCCATCACCCACGGCGCGATCTTTTGCGCAGGCGCAAGGTTGTCCTCGACGCGTTTACCCATCGCCTTCGGAGAAGTCGATCCACCGGCAGCGCCCGCCTTTGCCGCCGCTTCGGCCGTCAGGCGCGAGGAAGCGATAGCTCCCACTGCAGCTATGGCAGCTGCGACGAAGAACAATGAACAAAAAATACGCCGCCAAGGCGACGGTGTGAACGTGGATGTGGAGTTTGGATTTGTAGTCATAGAGCTGCCTGTCCTGTACGTTTTGGATTGGTTGGTGATGATCGTCAACTGAGGCCGAGAAACCACGCTTTTAAAGCAGACGGCACAGAGATGTCAATCCTTTTTCCGTAAAGTTTCGCATTTTCAACCATGGATGACGCTGATGATACGGATGAATTCGGAGATCAGAGATCAGAACTCAGATGTCGGACCTTTGTTTCCTTTGTTGCCTTCTGTAAAAATCTTTTTGCTTCGGGACCCCGGCTGCGGCGTTGTAGCCGGGATCGGCCTGCCGCGCCGTAGCTGCGCGAAGGCGGGTGATCCCGGCCGGGACAAATTACCCACCGCGGCGAAGCCGCGTAGAAGTCATGCCACAAACATGCGGCTCCCCATTTTTACGCGGCGATGCCGGATATGGAGGGCGGAGCTCTGGAACACCTAACGAGCGTCCAATGAAGCGCCGCAACCACGCCCAAGGCTCGCGGAGCTCGCCCCTCCATTTACGCTGCGGCAGCTCGACGACTTCTGAGCGGGCAGCGGCAATGCGCCAGGATCGGAAAAGCGATGCGAGGCCTCCTGCGCGCCATAGCGCTTCGGCGGCGGCGCGACGCATCGCACTCCTAAAGCACTCGCGTGCGAAATGACTGAAGGCCACCCGAAGGGGCAACTCGGCGAGGTGAAAAGCTGTAGGGGAAGCTGTCAGCTTCGCCTACAGACGAATCACTAACTTCTCCGCCGTAGTCCGGCGGCTGCCGGACGTAGGCGGATCACTTCTCACTCTCGCTACGGCCTGGGCGGGGGCGTGGGTCGCGGCCGTGGCGTCGGTGTTGGCCTCGGCGGCGTGGGCGTTGCCGTTGGCGTCGGCGTTGCCGTCGCTGTAGCAGTAGGCGTTGGAGTAAACGTCGCCGTCGCTGTAGCTGTAGGCGTT
>QHOF01000399.1:0-2797 GCA_003219335.1 Verrucomicrobiota bacterium
AGGGAGGAATGGCCTGTTCCTTTTCTCTTATCTATGCGCTGTGTGGCTGTTTTGTTTGAATCCGCTCCCGGCGCATTGGTGGATGAAGAACATTCTCGCTTACTGTTATTTCCGGCTTGTCTATCTTTTGCAATTGCCGCTGCTGTGCGCCTTGCTCGCGGCCGCAGGGCCGCGGCTGGCACAACAAGCCCGGCCTTTCAAGGAACGATTACCAACAGCGATCGCACTGCTGGCCGTCATACTGAGTTTTATTTACAGCTATGGCGGGCTATCGATCATGCCGAGAGATTCGGCACTCGGCATCGGCTGGAAGTCGCCAGGGGGATACCAACTGCTTCCAGCAAACGTTGATTTTGCCAGAGCTGCCGGCAGATACATCGCTCATGCCAGGCTGCTCGCGCCAACTTGGACGGCTGGCTGTGAGTTGCCGCTTCTCTTCCCAGAAATGAAAGTCGTCGCTCCCAGACTCGTGACCCATTATTTCGCAAACGCCGGAAACCCGCAGGAAGGCAATCTCCGCCAGCAGGCAGAGGCTTTCATCAATCGGTACAACTCTGGAAATCCTCAACGGCTGCGATTGTTTGAGTCGAAATTTCGCCGGGTGATAGAAACCGGTCGTGCAACTGCCGTCGCCGTTCCAGAATCTGAAAGTGAGAGAGTATTGACGACCCTCAAAGCGATAGACCCCGGCTGGCATCGCGTCTTGGAAGCCGGTGGGCTGGTCTTGCTGTTACCAAATAATACCGAGCCGAAGGCTTGAGTCAGGGAGGCGAAAGCCTGCCGGCACCAGCAGCCGCCGACATGTTACTTCGCAGGATGCGATCAGATTCACATCCAGCTCCGAAAGCGTTCGCACGCTTCAGTTTTCACAGAAACGCTTATGGCGTTGTTGCAGGAGCTGAATCCCAGAGCATAATCGCCGCGTGGCCACGAGACCTTCTGAGCGCATGATCACCGAGCACCGATACAGTGGCGGATCGGACGGGTTTATCATTCTCGCGTTGGTTAGTACATTTTTGCTTCGTTATGGTTCATTCTTAGCGGGCCGGCTGCTCTTTGGGCCCTTTCTGGACAATGTCCACATCTATGGACCGATATTTTCCGAGGTCTCACGCTTGGCGTTCTCAGGGGCTGTGCCTTACTACCTGCCGGATATCGGGACCGGCTTTCCCGTTTTTGAGAGCCCGCACTTTTCAATTCTCTACCCGCTTTATTTTTTTGGGCTGATCAACTATGGCGGGCCATTGGCGTCGCTCTATACGCTCACGCATCTGACTCTGCTTCACCTCTTTATTTTTTACGTCAATCTTTATGTGTTGTTGCGGTGTGCAATGGTTCCTCCCTGGGCCGCATACGTTGGGGCGTCTGTCGGGATGCTCGCGCGAAATACGGAACTGTACGCAAGCTGGATCACTATCGCAGCCAGCTATGGATGGCTGCCGTTGGTGCTTGCAGGCGCAGTGTTGTTGTTGCGATTTCCCGGGAAAGCCAAAGGCATACTTACCTTTTCCATTGCAGCTGGCTTGCTGGCGCTGGCGAGTCCGTCACAGCCCGTAATTCACGCTAGCCTGAGTTGTGTAGTGCTATTTGCTGCAGGCATCGGGTGGTTGTTTGTGCAGCGACGCTTTGGAGATGTCTGGCGCGTAGCATGGTCACTCCTAGTATGCAGTGCCATCGCATTCGGGTTGGCCGCGGCTGCGACATTGCCAATGTATCTCGCCATCGGCGAAATGATCCGGCACGTCGGCGCAGGTGCCGCCGTAATCGGGCATGCCCATATTCCCTGGAAGAGCTTCAATCTAAATCAGCTTAGCCTGAGCCAGGCCGCTGGAATCGTAATTAGACCCACTTGGATACACATTGTCGGCAGTCCTTATGTAGGCCCGCTCGGCGTGACCGGCGCGCTGTTGGCCTGTATTTACTTTCGCCGGCTGGACAGTTTTCGTCGCACGCTCGTCATCGCGTTTGGCGTGATCGGCTTGTATGGGCTGCTTTCGGCCTTTGGGACCAACCTGGGATTGGCTTACCTGAACTTTCATTTCCCTTTCACCAACCGAATTCGAGAAGCGGGAAGGCATCTGGTTCTCTTTGTGATCGGCATCTCCTTCCTAAGTGGAATCGGATATAGCCGCCTGGCGGGCTGCCTCGAGCAGTACAAAGGGCGCCGCGACCCACGCCTGCTCATTGCACCGGCAATGTTGGCGATTGCGTTTGCCGGCGTTGTTCTTTGGGAGGTTGTTCACAATGGTGCGGGTCGAACTCCGACTGGCCTTTGGATTCTGGCGCTGGCGCCAGGCCTGTTCTTGCTCGCTCGGATGTGCAGTCTATCGGCTTGTGGAAATGTTGTGCTGGCCGCACTGCTTGTTTCAGTGGCGGCAGTAGTTATTCCGGTCAGGGGATTCTCCGTATCTCAATCAGAATTCGACAAACCGATGAACCTGCTCAGTCACAGAGTCCTTCAAAAGGTTGCCAGCGAGATCGACGCCAGCGGTTACCGGGTAGATTTTCGGGACAGCGCCTTTAACACCAAGTTCTGGGCGATGAATGCAAGTTATTATTCGATCAAAAGCTTTTACAATCAGCTCACTCCACAGCCGTATGGGCAATTTCGTTTCATGCTGCTGTCGGATATTCCACATCTCCGTGAGATGATGGGAGCGCGGTACGTGTTATGTGGTCCGAATGATTGGCCACTTGATCCAAATGCAAAACAGATTCTCGAGACCGAAGGCTATCGCTTGTACGAGAACCCCAGTCCAATGGAGCGGCTCACGCTGGTGCATCGGGTTGCCGGCAT
>QHOF01000399.1:2858-5012 GCA_003219335.1 Verrucomicrobiota bacterium
CGGTTTTGATTACTTCTCCGAGGCGTATGTCAGGCCGCGAGACTTCAACGTCGCCCGGCGCCTTCTGGGCGTGGCGCAACCGCCGTCGCGCTCTGGTGAGCGCATCGCGAATCTTCTTAACCAAGCGAATCGCACCTACTCAACTGTGGAATCCGATGCGGCTTCGCTCCTGATCTTGAATGAATGGTTTACACCGGCGTGGAAGGTTCGGGTAAATGGAAAACATCAATCCACGTTACGCGTAAACCAATGGCAAACTGGCGTTCTCGTGCCCGCTGGTAAAAATCGCGTCGAGTTCGAATATCGTCCCGCACTATTTCGAGTTCTGATTGCACTACATCGGATCACGATGGTGTTGGTCCTAGTCTTTGTGATTTGCGCAGTTACCTGGAAGGATGGGCGATTCCCGCGCAGATTTTCGACGATTGCATGATCCTTCTGCAACTTCGGGTCACATGAACGTCGCGCAAACAGAGCGGCCCTATCGAGCCATCGTGCTTGATGCGATTTGCGTGATCCTGCTCGTCGCCTACTTCCTCTACTTTGCTCTGCCGGCGTTACACGGGGGTTTTCGCGAAGATGAGATGATGAACATAAGCATCTACTGGCGGGTGGGCGCTCTTAAGTCGCTTCTGACCAACCTAACCTTTTGGACAACTTTTTATCGGCCGGGCGGCGCGCTTTACTACTTGCCGCTTTATCACTTTTTTGACCTGGATCCTCAACCTTATCGGATCGCGCAGATCAGTATCCTGGCTGCATCTATTCCCATTGTCTATTACCTGAGCCGCTGCCTTGCTTCCTCACGCACGGTCGCATTTCTCGCCGTTCTTGTGCTCTGTTACCATCCTCGACTTGAGGAGCTCGTGTTCGTCGGCTCGTTCATTTATGACGTGTTGTGCGGGTTCTTTTACTTCGCGGCGTTGACTTACTATAGACATATCCGAGAGAAGGGGCTTCGCCTGTACCCTGTCAAATTGCTGGCCTTTTTGGCCTTATATATCTGTTCGCTGAACAGCAAGGAGATGGCTGTGACGCTTCCGGTGATCGTTTTGATTTATGAGTTGCTAAAACGTCCTCTTTGGCCTGACTGGAAAGCGTTCTGTCGCTGGAGTTGGTCCGTTGCAGGACCGTCCGTGATCGCCGGGCTGCTTACTGCTGTTTATATTTACGGCAAAACCCGCGGCAACACCTCTTTGATGAGGTACGATTCTTATCGACCCAAATTTTCATGGCACCATTTCGTCATCTCCAACGCACAGTTCGTCGGTGAATTGTTGTGTGCCCCTCAAGCGATTACTCCAACAGCACTGCTAGGGTTGTGGGCGGTTGTTCTCATTTATGCCCTCCTACGGCGAGATCGTATGGTTCAGCTTATGGCATTGTGGGTAGTGATCGTGCCTCTGCCAATAGCGTTTCTGGTTCCGATTCGCGGCGGCGGCTCTCTTTATCTTGTACTGTTCGGCTGGGCCATGATATTTGCCAGGGCCGTGTCAGATCTAATCACGCTAGCTTCGAAGTGTTGGATATTCATTCGTCAGAGTGCCGGATGGCGTGCGGTCACCGGCGGCGTCGCTGAGAACGTGCCCGCCCGCCGTCTTGGCACCGCGTCCCCCGACGCTGCGCGGGTCAATGCATCTAGTCGGCGTTTTCGAGTCCTGGCAACGGCTTTCGTTGCATTTATTCTCGCGATTTTTACGCGATCGGAAAATCAGCGCCTCGGCTGGGTGCCGGCGGTGCTTAATCAAGGGCAAAAGATATCTCATGTTATTGCAGCGTTGAAATCGTTAAATCTTCAGCCAGCGCCTGGGAGCACGGTTCTCCTGCGGGCGAAAGAGAATCCATTCCCAAACAGATGGGATGCTCTTTTTATCGCCTCTCTGGTCTGGAATGATCGCTCTTTGCGAATTTGGCTGGAAGGCGCGCACAAGCTCACTCCAGGGCAGATTGCAAAAATGAATTACATCATTTCGCTCAGTGAATTCGAGGCGCAGATCATCCGTTCGCCCGAAGTCCGATAATCGCATCAAAAGAAAACCCGCGGGACTGCATGGCTACGCCTCAAAATGCACGACGATTGTGACCTCACCGACAAAAACAAATAAGATAGTCACCTGCCTGGTAAAAGTGGCGGCGCTTGAGGCTGACTTAATA
>QHOF01000400.1 GCA_003219335.1 Verrucomicrobiota bacterium
CGATCTGATGAAAGCGATCATCGAAACTTCACGTCCATGCACCGATCCCTTCAGGTCAACCATCAACATTTGCAGGTCGATTCGTGTAGATTATCGTGAACGAGCGTGGAAGTACAGAGAGACTCTTTAATTGCTTCGGGTCGAGCTGAGCGATTCATGGAGGATTTCAATAACGTGCGCCGAAGCCGCGTTCTCACAAAGTTTCTCGGCCACGATGAAGTGCATCTTTGGGTTGTGCACCTAGGCATATCTGCGGAGAAATCCTGCTACTTCAAATCCATTCTCTCGCTCGACGAACAAGAACGTGCCGGTCGCTTCCGGAAAATCAGAGATGCACAGCGTTATGTCGCCGCCCGGAGTTCGTTGCGTAGTCTCTTAGGCGGATACTTGACGATTGAGCCCGACCGAGTTCGGTTTGCTTACGCTCCTTCCGGAAAGCCGCGTCTCGCCGGTGAAGAAACTCTCACTTCGATAAGGTTTAGCGTTTCCCATTCCGATGATCTGGCTTTGTTTGGCTTTGCGCGTGGCCATAAAATCGGAGTTGATGTGGAACGTATCCGCCCGGATGTTGGCGTCGAAGATTTGGCGGCGCGCTATTTTTCGCCGAATGAGTTTCAGAAATTGCGCTCTTTGCCTGCGGATCGGCGAAGGGAGGCTTTTTACTGTGGCTGGACTCGAAAGGAAGCTTATTTAAAGGCGCTCGGAGAAGGTCTTTCTTTCCCGTTGGACCATGTCGAAGTCAGTTTAACTCCAAATGAACCTGCGATCCTAAAAGCTTCGGGCGATCCGGGGGTCTCTCGACGCTGGAGTGTTCAACATTTGTCGCCTGCGCCGGGTTACATTGGGACAGCAGCCGTGGAAGGCCGCGACTTCGCTTTTAGATGCTTTAGGTGCGAACCAGCTTTTGGAGCGTTCGACAAAGTGGCTGTGAATGATCGCCTATCGCTTCGGCGCGGATTCCTCGTGTAGAGTTTGCGCCTGAACGAGGCAGGACTTCAACTTTTCGGCCAATTCCATGTTCGGCGCCTGCCTTATTGACGTGGGCGGGTTGTCGGCGGCGAAGGTGTAAAATTCGATTCCGTTTTCCGCCAAAGCCCTCCAACCGCCCACTGGGTCGGTCGCGGAGAGCAACGTCGCGTCATCGTCGTTAGTCAGGAAAAAGATAATGCGTCCCGCGTAAGTCCCCGGATCATAGGCTTTGGCCGCCGAGATATTGCTGTCTGTAACGCTCATAAATCCGTGTACCTCTCTCTCAGCGATGCCGATAGAGGACTTCGCGAGGGCATGCCACAGAGCAGCTTTGAAACTTCCTGAGGCAATCCGGGTTAATTCGATCGTTTTGGCACGAAGAGCCACCACCTTTTCTTGGATACTGAGGGTGCGAAGCTTTCTCAATTCGCGCGCGATTCGCTTCACGGGGTAGCTCGGCTTGAACGGCCACCATTTTAAAGAACCCGGCGCAGGCGTATTGAACATCACTAATAACGCCACGTCCTGACCTTGAGCCTTGAGAAGTCTGGCCATTTCGTAGGCGATCATGCCTCCAAAACAATAGCCAGCTAGAAAATACGGCCCGCTCCGCTGTACAGTGCGAATCTCTCTCAAGTAATAGCTCGCCATCTCCTCAACGGTAAGATACGGCGTTTCCCCGCCAAGGCCCTGGGACCTAAGCCCAAACACGGGCTGATCCGCCCCCAGGGAAAGCGCCAAGTTCCGGCATTGAAAGATTTCGCCGCTTTGCGCATGAACGCAAAAAAGAGGTGGCTTTGTTCCATGGGGTTGGACCGGCACAAGCGACGAATGTAACGAGTGCACTATTGGTGCACTTATGATGCCTGCCAGTTGCCTGATTGTCGGTGCCTTAAGGAGCACCGCCAAAGGCAACTCCATTTGGAAGGCCTTCTCAATTTGGATGAATAGGCGCGCTGCCAGCAGCGAATCTCCGCCCAGTTCGAAGAAGTTTTCATCGACACCAACCGGCATCCCGAAGGCTGCTGCCCAAAGCTCCACCAATCGCGACTGCACCTCACCACTTGGCGTAACGCTCTCTCTTGCTGCAACCACCTCTTTTGCGCCGGTAGACATGCGTTGCGCCGGAGCAGGCCGGGGTTTACTCGGAATGAGAAGGTTACTCACCCGTGCCCTGGGATCTTTCACCATCTTTCGCAGGACTGTCTCGTAGTCCTCAAGGATCTGTTTTATTGTCGCGGCTCGGAACAGCTCCGTTCTGTACTCGAGAATTACTTCCAGCATCGGCTCGATTTTGAGCCAGACATTCAGATCGTACTTTGCAGTCCCGGCATACAGGGGGAGCCACTTTACGCTCAATCTTGGAATCTCCCAATTTTCACGCGGTGTATTTTGGAGAA
This sequence comes from Verrucomicrobiota bacterium, assembly GCA_003219335.1. Lineage (GTDB taxonomy): Bacteria > Verrucomicrobiota > Verrucomicrobiia > Chthoniobacterales > UBA10450 > Udaeobacter. Next base: position 2,370 of record QHOF01000400.1, read on the forward strand.
TGAACATCACCTGGAATGGTGGGCTCCGATTGGGATCGGCCCTATTCGTGATCTCGCTTAACACCTTTCCAAAAGGCAGACTCTGATCCGAGTAGGCATTGAGAGCGACCTCGCGCACGCGCATGAGCAACTCGCGGAATGTTGGGTTGCCGGATAAGTTGGTGCGAAGAAGGATGTCGTTGCCAAAGCGACCAATCAGTCCTTCGACTTCCGCTAAGGGCCGGTTTGCCGCGCAGGAAGCAACAGCGATTTCTTCATTATTTGAACGACGATGAAGGAACGCTTGAAAACCTGCCAGTAACACCATGAATAAGCTGACACGCTCCTGGCGACTTAACTCTTTCAGTGCGTTCGCTAAATCGGTCGGTAACACGAGGCCCTCACGGGCACCGCGGTTGCCAGTGTCGGATTTTCTTGGGCGCGCAAAGTCTGTCGCCAAGTGCTGGAAGCCTGTAGGGCTGACTAGCTGCTCTTTCCAGTAAGATAACTTGTCTTGCAAGGCGTTTCCCTGGAGTTGTTCTCGCAGCCATCGTACATAGTCACCGTATTGGAAAGTCAGATCGGGCAGTGGC
>QHOF01000392.1:0-447 GCA_003219335.1 Verrucomicrobiota bacterium
CTTGCCGTCTTGCCTCGACCGATTTCCCGTCTCAATCGACGTGATCGATGCCGAATTCCACGCGCCTGCCGGTCACAATCCGCGCCATCATTGCGTCGGCAACCATGACTTGCGCAGCGATGCTGCTAGCTGCACGTTACGAGAGGATTTCGCCAAATGCCCACCATACGGAACCAGCGCCGAAAGCCTCATGGTGGCGTTCGCCGGGACGCAGGATCTCACCGGGTTGTTGGAGGTCGATCTACCGTTACCGGAAAACTATATCGATGCGGCGACCGAGACAAAATTACAGCTTAATGTGCCACGATTAAGAAAGGTCCCGAGTCTGATCGAGTCCTGTGACCACTTGAAGATCCCGCACGAGATCACCGTCGAACAGAAGAAAAAGGAAGCGCGTCGATTCAACAAAGCCGAATTATCCGACGACGATCGTCGGGAGATGCGGGC
>QHOF01000392.1:579-1200 GCA_003219335.1 Verrucomicrobiota bacterium
TTCGATAAGATCCAGCGCAACCGGGAACAAATTCGTCTTGATATTATCCGCCGTTCGCCGATCGGGTTCGAGATTTACGCCGGCGACGGCACGCGAAACAAGGAGAAAATCGAGACCTGGATAAGAAAGAACGGGTTCGAGAATTGGGAACTGACACCGAAGAGCGGGGATCCCTGTTTACAGGAGAATTATTTGAAAAAATTGGTCGCGGGTCTAAGCGACGAGAATCCCGAGGCCGCCAACACCATTCAGCGGTTGATTGATCTCTTCGCCGATCTCCACGACTTCGATAGTCCGCCGTTTGGCGTTGCACCGGACGGCAGGACTCACGCTGATCAGCGACCATTTGGCGCGTCATCGGGCAGAAATACGCCGAAGCACTACGTATTGAACGCGCGGAAGTGGTGGAGGTGGCTTATTCACTCGGTCAAGGGCTCGGCCATTATCAACTTCGATTTTGCTTCCGAGGAACCGGCGATTGCGGCTTACCTGAGTGGTGATCAGGCAATGATCAGCGCGTATGAGGCTGGAGATATGTACCAACCCGTAATTAACGCGCTGGGAGTCTCAAGAAAATCGGCGAAGGCCTGCGTCTTGGGTGTCATGTACGGGCGCGGTGCG
>QHOF01000392.1:1392-4309 GCA_003219335.1 Verrucomicrobiota bacterium
GGAACAGCGCACAATCCGAAACTTTCCGATCCAAGGTTTGGGCGGTTGTATTCTCCGCGCCACGGTCCTCGCAGCAGCCAAAGAAAACTTGTCAATTATCGGAACCCATCATGATTCGATCGTGACCGAATCCCCGTTGTCCAAAATTGACGATCAGGTCAAGCGCATGTCCCAGATCATGTGGGAGACAAGCGCCAAATTTCTCAATGGCAAGGAGATCAGAGTGAAGCCGACCGTCTATGAAGGACGATTCGAGGACGCCGACGGCGCTGAGGACTGGCAGCGGATCAGCAAGCTGCTGAAAAAATATTCTTGAAACCGACCGGCCAGATGGAAGAGAAGCACACAAATATTTTCTCATAAACAATTTTTGGATGATGAGCCAGTCAGAAAAGAGAACATTAATGCCGATTACTAAATGAGCGCCACCGACGGCGTCTGGTATAGGCGCGATCGTAACCGGCGTGGATGTGCGCATTGCGCTGGTAATCATATTCCTGAAGTATGACTGAGCCGACAAATATCCCTACGACTCCCTTCGACTGGCTCATTGACCAGATTCGGAGTGTAATTCGAGAAGAACTCACGGCGGCGCTCGCCGGCGGCACCAACAATATCAACGACACCGACACCCTGTTGACGGTTGACGAAGCCGCCGCGCTTCTGCATGTCGATCCCCGCTGGTTGTATCGACATGCAGCCAAACTGCCATTTACGCGCCGTATCAGTCGAAAAAATCTGCGGTTTTCAGAGGCTGGTTTACGCCGGTGGTTAGCTGCAAAAAAGCCTGATTTCCGGCGTTGACCACCACTCCCCCAACGAATAAGTAGGCCCTCCCACAAAAAGGAGGGCTACAAATGGATATCAACATGCGTGGTATGCGTCCACCATATCAGCCCAGTTGGATAGACAAGAAGACTGGCGAGAAACGAAAATCACCGACATGGTGGATTGCCTACAGCGTCCGCGGGAAGGTCGTCCGGGAGTCATCTCATTCGACCAAGGAATCTGACGCTTGGAAACTGTTAAAAAAGCGTCATGGGGAGATTGAGAACGGCAAGCCAGTCGGCCCGGACGTGCAAAAGACAACTTTTAACGACTTGGCCGCGATGCTCACGAATGATTACAAAGCAAACGCCCGGAGATCGCTGGCGCGCGTTGAAGACGCCATCAATCATCTGCGTGGCTTCTTCGGTGCCGACAAGGCAATCGAAATCACGAGCGACCGCGTGACAGAGTACATCGCGCGCCGGCAGGAAGAGAAGGCCGCCGCGAGTACAATCAACAACGAGCTTGCTGCGCTTGGACGAATGTTCACCCTTGCTGTAAGAGCCGGAAAGGCAGCGAGCAAGCCGTACATCACGAAACTTGTGCTGAGTAACGCTCGCAAGGGATTTTTCGAGCGCGAACAGTTTGATTCCGTCCTCGCCCATACACCCGATGACCTAAAATCGATGCTGGAAACCGCGTACATCACCGGATGGAGAATCCATTCAGAGATTCTTACAAGGGAAAAGAAGCACGTTGACTTGAAAGCCGGATGGCTCCGGCTAGAGCCGGGCGAAACAAAAAACGGTAGAGGCAGGAATTTCCCTTTGACGCCCAGGCTCCGCGACGCTCTTGAGGAACAGCTCGCCAGAACTGAAGCACTCCAAAAAGCGACGGGGAAAATAATAAAATGGCTCTTTCATCGCGACGGCGAGCCTATAAGACATTTTCGAAGGTCATGGGTCACCGCATGCGTTAAGGCCGGACTAGGGACGCGCATCACAGATAGCAACGGCAAGCTCGTCAAAGCCGTCGCGCATCGTATCCCTCACGACTTCCGACGGAGTGCCGTCCGAAATTTGGAGCGAGCCGGGGTTCCAAGGTCTGCCGCGATGGACATGGTGGGTCACAAAACGATGAGCATTTATTCTCGTTACGCAATTTGCGACGAATCCATGCTCAAAGATGCCGCCAAAAAACTAGACATTCTGCACCGGGCAGACCAGCGAGATTCGAATGGCAAAGTAATGGCAAAGTAGAAAGCTAAAATGGAACTCAACCGAGGCCGCAGAGGATCTAACTGGTTGAATTCCATAAGGGGGAAGTGTGGCCAGGGACAGAATCGAACTGCCGACACGAGGATTTTCAGTCCTCTGCTCTACCGACTGAGCTACCTGGCCGGAAGATTAAAATGAAATGGAATTTGAAATATTGCTTAAAAGCAGATGCGAGTCAAGATTCTCCTAGCTTTCCCGTCTTTTTTCGGCCTCCCGTTCGATGAAGTCGATCACCTGACTTTCGAGATGAACGCCGTTCAGAGCGTTGATCTCTTGAATTCCCGTCGGACTGGTGACGTTTACCTCGGTTAGAAATCCCCCAATCACGTCCAGGCCGACAAAATAAAGGCCGTCGCCGATGAGAAGCGGTGCAAGAGCCTGGCAAATCTCCAGATCTCTCGCCGTTAAATCCGTCTGCACGCACTTTGCGCCGACATGAATGTTTCCGCGGTTCTCGGTCTCCAGCGGAACCCGGAGCACCGCACCGAGAAGCTCGCCGTTGAGAACGATGATCCGCTTATCGCCATCGCGGATCTCCGGTAGATAGCGCTGTCCCATGACAAATTTCCGCCCGTTTTCGGTCGCCGCCTCCAAGATGGCGTTGGTGTTCCGGTCTTGCTGATTGATGTAAAAAACGCCGCTGCCGCCGGAACCGTCCAGCGGCTTGATGATCATCTCTCCCCCTAGCTCCCGCATGAATTCCTTCAACCGTTCCATGTTGCTGCTGACGAGCGTCTGCGGAATCTGCTCGGGAAAACGCAATGCGTAGAGTTTCTCGTTCGCCTCGCGCAGTCCTTTGGGATGATTCATGACGAAGCACTTTTGCTCGTTCACCAAGCTGAGCAGATGGGTGGCGAAAAAAAACTTCAAAT
>QHOF01000393.1 GCA_003219335.1 Verrucomicrobiota bacterium
TTGACCATTGTAGATAACGACACCGCCGGGACGCTGCAGTTCGGTCAGGCAAACTACAGCGTGATAGAGGGTACGGCCAGCGTCACGATTACTGTGATCCGCACGGACGGTACAGCAAGCAAAGTGACAGTCAATTATGCCACCAGTAACGGAACGGCCACGGCGGGTTCGGATTACACCGCCAAGTCCGGCACACTCAGTTTCGCCGCCGGACAGACCAGCAAAACCTTCACTATCCCTATTATCAACGATACACTCCATGAGTCCGACGAGACCGTGAATCTCACTCTGAGCAACCCCACCGGTGGGGCTACTCTCGGCATCCAAGATACCGCCGTGCTGACAATCATCGACAACGACTCCGGGGGCGTCCTGCAGTTCAGCTCGGCCACTTACACCGTCAATGAAGGGGTGCTCAGCGGCAAGGCCGCCATCAAGGTCACTCGCTCCGGTGGCAACGCGAGCGGAGTCACCGTCGATTACGCCACCAGCGACGGCACGGCCACCGACGGGTCTGACTACATCGCCACCTCAGGCACCTTGACCTTTGCCGCCGGCCAGACTAGCGGAACTTTCACGATCCCGATCATAAACGACGCTCTCGATGAACCCAATGAAACCGTCATCCTAACTCTTTCTAATCCCACCGGAGGAGCGACTCTAGGTACACGAAGCACCTCCGTCATCACCATCGTCGATAACGATTGATTCACCAAGCGACGGCCACGGCGACCAGCTCAGGTTTAAACCAATTCGATCGAGCACCGATGCGAAGATCTCTGCATGCCAGGTAGTGGGGTAATAGCGTGTTGCTGAGATTAAACTAAACTTAACAACGAAGCGCGATTCGTGGCATAGCGGGAGTATGCCAAAAAGACGCGACGACAACGAAACTGCCTTCGATACGCTGCAAGAGATCCTCAGACGCGATGACGAATGACACGTTTGACGAATGCCTTTTCAAAAAAGTGGCTCAATCTGAAATGGGCTTATGTGCTACAGTTCGCGCACTATAATTTTTGCAGGCCGCACACCTCGCTGAACAAATGCACGCCAGCAATGGCAGCGGGAATGAGCACTCATGTTTGGACGATTCAGGAACTAATTACTAGCAATGCGGTATAGCCCTGCAAAGTTTCCTACTGTCCATTGCCACACTTTACAACAATGCCGCCATCATACTTTTACTGACCGCCTGAGCAAATCGAGGGAGCAGGAATCAGGCTTTGTGCGTCAACATTGCGCTGGCGCCGCGAACGCGTATGATCCGCCTCAAGCTGATAATAGAGGCATATGAAATCGTCAAAAAGATCAACTTCTTTGCTTCGAACGTTCCGAAGATATTGCTGGACTTCGGTATTTTCAAAAGTAGTTTCTACGTAGTGTCCAAACACTGATTGAACAAGTGCTAGAGAGACCAATCCGTTCCTGAGATATGCACCAACGGTGTCGAGAAGACCGATGTGATCATCAATATCCTCATCTGAAATGGCGCTTAATCCTTTGCGTTTCGCGCGAATTGGGTTTTCTTCTTCTATCCTCCCTATGATCGTTTTGTGTGGTTCCTTATAAAAGAATGATTCGCTGATTTGCCATATAAGCGAGCCTTGAGCGCTTCGTCTAGAGCTGTCGGCTGCTCTGTAAGAGTTCCATGCAGCGATGGCAGCAATCGCAAATGAAAGAATGGCGGTTATGATCGTGAATGCGAAGCGTCGGCGTTCTGCGGATACAGTTTCCGCTTGGTGGATTTTTTCTCGCAGTTCCATCTCGGGGATCGGTCGGAATTGCGGGCCTTCGGTATTCGGGTCTGCGAATTCGAGACGCCTTTGAGTTGGTATTCCGAGTTCCTTGGCTCGGGGAGTTACTTCCTCAGGATCTAGTTGATAGGATTTCTTTCGTGGCATCTGGCAGACAGTCTGATATCAAGTTTGCAGGTCGCAAGCAACAGAAAATTCAGCAACACACTAATACCCCGCTACCGCATGCCATTAGCAGTTGACAGCGCGTCTGTTTCTTAGTTATTAGCACCCTCATGCCCGCCGCCCTGCGCACGGAGGTTATAATGTTCGATGGTTTTGAGACGGTTATACCCGCTGGTATCTTGGCAGCTCTTTAAGATGGCACCGGGCTCATGATCCAACTTAAGGAAAATTGAAGCGAACCGTCGTGTGAATTGATTTAGACTACCGTCCATAGGAGGAATCATGACCAGAGCTCTCGTGGGGTTAGTGGCTGCCGCATCTTTGATTCTGCTCTTATCCGTCAACTCGGCAAATGCGCAGGAGCCGTTTTACAGGGGCAAGACGGTGAGGATCATCGTCGGCGCTTCGGCCGGCGGCGGCTACGACACCTACTCCCGCACCATTGCCCGCCACATGGGCAAACATATTCCAGGCAATCCGGTATTCGTGGTGGACAATATGCCCGGCGCCGGCTTTCTGATTTCAGCGAACTACATGTACAGAGTCGCCAAAGCGGATAGTCTCACCGTCGGTCACTTCATCGGCGGTCTATTTTTGCAACAACTCCTGGGCAAACCGGGCATTGAATTTGACGCGCGCAAATTCGAGTACATCGGCGTGCCGGCACAGGACAACTATGTGCTTGGAGTCAATAAATCGACGGGAATCACCGGCATGGACCAGTGGCTCTCTTCCAAGTCAGTGGTCAAGTTGGGCGGGGTCGGCGCGGGTTCGGCAACGGACGATATTCCCAAAGTGCTCGCAGCCACGATCGGCCTGCCGATGCAATTGGTTTCCGGCTATAAAGGAACAGCGGACGTTCGTCTCGCCTTCGACGGCGGCGAGGTCACAGGGATCTGCAACTCGTGGGAATCCTTCAAATCCACCTGGCGTAAAGAACTGGATGCAGGGGAGCTGGTTCTCGTCTTGCAGAATGTCGCAAAGCCGCATCCTGAACTTCCTAAAATTCCGCTGGCCA
>QHOF01000394.1 GCA_003219335.1 Verrucomicrobiota bacterium
GACCGGTCATCGCTGCGTAATGACATCCCTTTCGGCGAAGTCGTTCCAGACCAGCGGCGCGGTCCAAGCGTAGAGTACGGCTTTCCCGACGCCGATCCAAAATTCGGCGCGCGCCAGGAGGAAGCGCAAAAATGGATCTTGAAGATCTGGGAGTCGCGGCAGAAGTAACCGTGATTCGTATTGGTGGTTCGTGTTCGTAAGCGAGCACGATCACGCGTCACGAGCACGAATAGAAGCGGAGTCCTGCTGACGTAGTTCGTCGGGCTAAAGACTCCCGACCCCTTTCTTCCTCTTTGCAAGCAGACCCGTTGAAACCCGGCGCCGGTTTTTTCTCTCGTCTTTGGCGACAGCGTGACGAAGCAATTAGAGACCCAAAACCTGACCATCATGTTCCTCTCATGCTTGGTTGAAGGAATCTTGGACGAAATTTAGAGTGGGCGACCGGGATGGAAGCGGCGAGATCCCAGCTTGGTAAGCCAGCGTTCTACCGACAAGCGGCTTTATTCCGTTGCGCGAATGGAAAAGAAATCGGAGAGCCTGCGTCTCCGCGGCAAGTAAGGATGGGAGGTAATTTGTCCCTGGAACCCGGCATCCCAACGTCCCGGAATAGTCGTCCCACATGAGGGACAGCAGCCATTTGGAGTGAGATTGTAGCTCAAGATCAGATAACCGTACCTCTCAATGAGAAGCTCCTGGCATTTATAGCAACGAGTATTTTCCAGGTCTCGCACCTCGCCCGGCAGATTCCCTGCGTAGACATAACGCAGCCCAGCCTTCTTGCCGATCTCGGCTGCCCGTATCAAGTCTTTGGCCGTGGTATTTTCCGGATCAGTCATCTTATAGTCTTTGTGAAACGCGGTCACATGCCAGGGGATGTAGGGCGATACGCTTACCAGAAATTCGCTAAGCCGCTTCAGCTCATCATCCGAATCGTTAAAACCGGGAATCAACAGCGTTACAATCTCTAGCCAGAAATCCATTTCATAGAGTCTGCGAATCGTATCCAGAATGGGCTGCAACCGACCGCCCAATTGCCGATAATGGCGGTCATCGAAACTCTTGAGATCTACCTTGTAGAGCTCGACCCAGGTCCTCAGGTACTCCAACACTTGAGGAGTACCGTTTCCATTGGAAACAAAGCTTGTCAACAAGCCAGCCGCGCGCGCTTCCTTAAAGACCGCTACCGCCCACTCGCTCGTAATCAACGGCTCATTGTAGGTGCTGACGATGACTTTGGCTCCTTGCTGGAGAGCTTCGCGAACAAGCTCCTCCGGCGTAACCTTCATGGGTGGAGTGGTGGCCGCAGGATCGCGGAGGGCCTGGGAGGTTACCCAGTTCTGGCAATAGGCGCAGTGTAAATCACAGCCGAGCATTCCGAAGCTAAAGGCCAAAGCTCCGGGATGGGCATGGAAGAATGGTTTTTTCTCTATGGGGTCGCATTGAACGCCCCCCACGTAACCCCAAGGAACGTAGAGCTTGCCTCCTCTATTGAATCGAACCTGGCAAACCCCGGGCCGGCCATCCGGGATCGGGCAGCAATGGCCGCACGCGAAACAGCGGATTCGCCCATCGTCGAGCTTCTCGTAAAGCTCGCCTTCGCGAACATTGTCATTAAGAATGTCTCGCATGGTAGCCATGGGCTACTCTTTCCCGAACAAACCGCAAGTAATTGCATCATGTCTGCGTTCCGAATTCAAATAGGCAGTTACTTGGGCAGGCTATTCACTTAGGTGCTTAATAATGGCACACCTCGAACCATTGGAAGTCTTTTACAAAAGCTCATCGATTTCCTTTTTTTTCTACCCCAGAATGTTTTCTTACTTTCGGAATTGCGAAAACGTGGAAGTTAGTGTGAGAGTTTGAATTCAAGACTGAAGAAAAATTCCGGACGGTGTTTTCGCCTGTGGATTGCCGAGCCTCAGAAAAAGATTGTCAAGATCGCCGGGCCTGACCCCGATGATGACCCCGCGCTCAGGGGATTCTGTCGAAACTCTGTTGCGCGTAGGCATTAGGGATAAAACGCTATACGTTGAATCTAATTTTAGGACGAAATAGTATTAATTTTCGCCTGGGAGACTGGAGACATCAACACTTACGCCGAACTACCAAAGGAACAAAACATGCTGACCGCAGAACAGAACGAGAAGCTCACCCTTGTTGGTCCTGGAACACCGATGGGCAACCTTATGCGCTGTTACTGGCGCCCGGGTCGCGGCAACCGTGGAACTGGAAAGGAATCCGGTTAAAGCGGTCAAGCTACTCGCTGAGTCGCTGGTGCTGTTCCGTGATAAGCGAGGTCACCTCGGGCTATTGGCCGAGGCATGCGCTCACAGACGAGCCTCGCTTGTCTACGGGATCCCTGAGAACGAAGGTCTTCGCTGCGCATATCACGGATGGCTATATAATGCTGAGGGGAGGTGTCTGGATCAGCCGGGGGAGCCCGCTGGCAGCACGTTCAAGAACCAGATTAAGACGACGGCCTATCCGGTGCAGGAGCTTGGCGGCCTGATTTTCTCTTACTTAGGGCCTGAACCAGTGCCGCTACTGCCCCGCTACAACGTGCTGGTATGGGACGATGTGGCGGGGGAAACTAACGGCACTGTCATCTCCTACAATTGGCTGCAGGTTATGGAGAACCTGCTCGATCCGCTGCACGTGGAATGCCTCCACGGACGCTATTTCACTTATGTGCTTAAAGGCAAGGGAGGAGACCAGCTCCAAGAGTTCCTGGCTCGCCACGCCCCGAGTCCCATGAAGAAGGTCCGGTTTGACCTCTTCGAGCACGGGATCATTGAGCGACATATGATCAACAACGAGGAAGACGAGAGCTGGCGGACTGGCGCTCCCTCCTTCTTTCCCACTACGTCGCTGCTCGGTTCTCCCGGCGGAAAGAGTGGTTCCATTATT
>QHOF01000406.1 GCA_003219335.1 Verrucomicrobiota bacterium
GATTTCGATGCCGCAACGCGCAAAAGGATTCTTCGCGGGCGGAGAGGCGTGAGCTTGGCCGTCACGAAGTGATATAGCGCGACTTGATATACTGAGAGGCACGACTGATGGCTGACTTCTTTGGCACGTCCGTACGCGAGATGACCTTGGACGAAGTGGATTCGCTATACCGGGACCATGTGCAAGAAAACATTAGGTTGGAGTACAAGCGAGAACTCCCGCAAGAAACAGCAGACTTTAAACAAGTTCTAGCAAAGGAACTGACCTCACTGGCAAACACCTATGGCGGTTACGTCATTATTGGAATTGCTACGGATCAGCAAGGCATTCCGATCGCCATGGACGGTGTTCCGCCAATCAACAACTTTGCCCAACGCGTTGCTTCGACAGGATACGAGCAGTGCTATCCTCCCGTGATCCCAACAGTTTCTAATCCAATTGCACTCCAGAATGGCAATGTGGTTTACGTGATTCACCAGGAATTGAGCCTAGAAGCCCCTCACTTCTTAACGCGCCGGCGGGGTGCATACATTCGTACTTCGGAGTTTAGTCAGACATTCGAGGCGCGGTTAGCTAGCTGGGAAGAGCTCCAATTCTTGGCACATCGCCGAACTCAAGCGATCAATCAGAGATTGTTTCTGTATGAGCGGGCGCGCACCAGGTGTAACCGAATGTTACCGTGGTCAGACATAAAGAATCGCGCAGCACTTTACGTTTGGACAGGACCTTCATATCCTATTCGCCGGTTGATTGAATTATCTCGCTTGCAAGAAACAATGGAGAAAGTCGGAGTTCTTGCTAGCGGTGGGGTCAGTTTGCAGGACTCGTTGGTCTATGCCGAAAGCGGTTCCCGCAATCACTATATTGAGGGAACGGCTTACGGAACATACTTCTCCTGCAGGACTCTTTTACCTGGTGACTATACCGAACTTCATTTGGGCTCGCTGCTATAGTGACGGCATTAATTAACTTTACACAGAGTTTTTATCTTTTTGGTTCTCCAGTGCCTTTGTCGTTTGCGAATCGCGTGTTCGATCATGTCGACGGTGGCGTGATACTGATTGGTGGTGGCTTCATAACGAATCAGATGCCAGACGCGTTCCTGGACGTTTAACTCAGGATGATAAGGCGGCAGATACTCGACTTGAATATTGGTATGGGCGTTGAGGAACTTTCGAACGCGAGGCCCCCTATGCCAGGAAGCCCCATCAATGTAGAGATAAACTTTCGTTTTCTGAAGCCGATAGCAGAGGTACTTTAGAAATGCTAAAAAGCCGTCGGTGTTTCCCTTGGGCCAACGGAACAAGCCATGCCAGCCCTTCAGTGGCTCTACCCAACCAAATAGGTTTAATCGCTTGCCATGATGACTGGTGGTCGCAACCGTGGGTTGGCTTCCTCGCTTAGCCCAGACCCGGCCGAGCTTGGGATGCAAAGAAAAGCCACTCTCGTCGGCAAACACCAGTAGGGCTTTCTCGCTTTGCTCTACGATTCGGTGGAGTTTTTTTTCAGCCCGCGTCGAAAACGGGCAACTCCCTTGTTGCTGGCTTGGATGTAGCGGTGGACCGGACGCTTCAAGACAAAGCCCAGTCGCTTGAGCCAATTGCGTGCTTGACGGGGTTTGAGTTCGACGTTGCACTCTTTGCGCAAAAACTCCACCACCACCACGCCATCCCAGCGGCTCCGTGGCAGGCCGAACTGTTCTGGCGATTTCGCCAATGCCTTCTCCAGCTTGCCCTGAGCCACGCGGTCCAATCGTGTCGGCCTGCCAGAACGCGCCACATCGTAAATGCTGTTGAGTCCCTGGCGGTTGGCTTTGCCAACCCAGTCCACCACCGCTTGGCGACTCAGGCCAAACAGGCGGCTGACGGCGGTCGATTTCCATCCCGACAAAAGCAGCAGCAGACCGGCGATCCGGATACCTATCCAAGCCCCCGGAATCGAGTCGGCCATGCGCAGCAACGCTTTGGAAGTCACTGCCGAATGAGAAATTTTCAAAGGTTTCATGCATAGAGATTATGTGAAACTACATCTAATGTCAAGTTATTTATTGCCGTTACTATAGTACAGTACGCGCGCTGTTGTTTCCCTCCGGCGTTTCTTTTTCTCTCACCCGGAATCGCAAGCGACGAAGGGCTGGCAGCGAGAGCACAGCGGTTTGTACCGCATGATCGATAGTTACGCCGCCCCGTATAGGATCGCGATCGTATTCATCCCTTTCGATAGTTGGCGGAATATTGCCGTGGACGAAATCAGACGGCTTGGCCCTAGTAGGCTCGCCTTTGTTGCTCTTTTCCGCTTGGCGCTCTTCAAGTGTCCAATCCCCGTCTTTCGTTTTAAAGATCTCCGCAGCTTTTGTAATACCAAGAGGATCGATCCTAGAACTCGTATGGACACCTTTCTCTGCCTGAATACCCACAATTTCTGAAGTCACCGCTCTTTGGAATTTATTGCCAGCTCCGCCT
>QHOF01000407.1 GCA_003219335.1 Verrucomicrobiota bacterium
CGTTACTCTGCGACTCAAAAAGATCTTTTGAAATAAGGGGAGGGTGACTGCCGTTTCGCGGACGACACTCTGTCCATAGGGCTTAAAGACGTCCAACGGCTTCGTAGGAGGGCAGGGTGCCGCTTCAGCGCGCGCGGCCGACAGTTCTTTTTCCAGTACCGCACGCCTGACCCTCGCAATCTCATCAGCCTCCTCGCGCGCCACATACCCTAGTTTGAGCAGGCGCTCGAGATAGTTCTCGCGAACGGGCACGCACTGCTCGATAGCGCGATACATTAAAGGTTGTGTAAAGCTTGGTTCGTCTGCCTCATTGTGGCCACGCCGGCAATAACAGTACAGGTCGATGACCACATCGCGTTTGAACTCGCGGCGAAAATCCATCGCCAGCCGCACCACCTGTGCCACCGCGTCGAGGTCTTCACCGTTCACGTGGAAAATCGGAATCTGCAGCATCTTGGCAACATCCGTTGCATAGATGCTGGAGCGCCCCTCGCCAGGATTGGTCGTGAAACCGATTTGGTTGTTGACGATCACGTGCAGAGTTCCGCCCACGGTGTAGCCATCAAGACGGCTTAGGTTGAGGGTCTCTTGTACGATTCCCTCTCCTGCGAATGAAGCATCGCCATGAATCAACAACACCATGCCGCGTGTCCGTTCGCGATCGCCCAGACGGTCCTGCTGCGCGCGCATCTGACCAAGGGCCACAGGATTTACGAATTCCACATGGCTGGGATTGAAATTCAAAGCAAGATAGACCTCATGACCGCGGGCGGTCGTATAGGTGTTGGAGTGACCCAAATGGTACCTGACATCGCCTCGGCCGGCACAAGGCTCTAAATCCTTCGCCTCGAATTCCCGAAAGATCTCGCGCATGCTTTTGCCCATGATATTGGCCAAGACGTTTAGCCGCCCCCGGTGTGCCATGCCTAAAACCATCTGATCGATCCCCTGCTCGCCGGCTCTCTCAATGAGGAGATCCAGAAGTGAGATCAGGCTTTCGGCGCCCTCGAGAGAAAAGCTCTTGGCTCCTGGAAATTTCTTCCGAATAAATTCTTCAAAAACGGTGGCGTCGGTAAGCTTGGCGAGTATCCGAAGCCGTTCTTCGCGTTTCAGCTCTAATTGGTTCTGTGTTCTCTCCATTCGCTCCTGCAACCACTTTCTCACGGCCAGATCATCGATGTGCATGAACTGTGCGCCGATCGAACCGCAATACGTGTGGCGCAATCGTTCGAGAACCTCTTGAAGGGTAAGAAGCTCGCGAGGATAAGCCGTTTCACAGGCCACTCGCGCTCTAAGGTCGGCTTGCGTGAAACCATAAGACTCTGGAGTGATCTCAGAGGGCTGCGGCCGCGCCAGGCCCAATGGATCAATCCGCGCTACCAGGTGACCACGCGCTCGATGGTTTCGAACCAGCTCGTTAACCCGATCTTGAAGTGTCGCCACCCCGATGGAGACAGTCCCGTTTGTACTTGGGGGAGCCGAGAGGTTCTCAGGAACCGGTGAGAGAGGAAATCCGGACTCTATGTGAGAATCATCTCTCTGCGAGAGGCCGTCAAAATAACGTACCCACTCCCTCGATAGGGAAGCAGAATCGCGGAGATAAACCTTGTACAAGCTCTCGAGGAAAGCCAAATTCAAGCTGCTGGGTAACTCGTTTACCTCACTTATTCTCTCCATCGTTGGGCTTTTGCTCTCGCCGTCTCCGAACCAGGGAAAAAGCGTCATTCATCAGACGAGACACTGTCGTCGGTCAGTGAAATCCTGTTCCCGTGAACACGTAAAGACCGAGAAGCTACTCCCTGTTGAATCACACTTGCACCGACAATCTCATCGAGCCCTTTTGTGGGCCTGGCAGCGAGTTTCTCTGACATAACGCAGGCGTTGCTGGAGCCAGGTCTTCTGCGGCCAGTGCCATGGGTGTTCAGGAGGTTTGTCTTCATATAGACAGCCATTCACCTTGCTTTGTGTAAAAATCAGTTGCCAATAGCTCATGAGTTTTCCTCTGTTCTATTACAGCTTGGAGCTGCTTCTAGTCCGCTCCACGATTCTCTTTCACGGATTTTATGCTGTAAAACGTGCCCCCATTATTTATTAGGATCGCGACGATTCTCAGTTAGCGAGAAAGTTTCAGAACGCTGGTCTTCCGCGCGCTAGTGATCGGCGTTGTTTTTCTTCTCACTAAATCTTAAGCGAGCAAGGGCTATGCCAGGGGATAACCGCCTGTCTTGAGAGCAGAGTTGTCTGATTTCAACGAAAAAACTCGAACGGAAGGGGAAAGAGGAAATGCTCTGTTTCCTCGCTCACTGCGGAATGAGGCAAAAAAGCGCGCCGCTGTGGCGTTGCTGCAGTTAACTACGGTCCCGTAAAAAAAAGTACTGTCTCGATCGCCGGATGTTTTTGATGCTCACGGCATAGCAAAAGTAACTAGTATGGCGCAATCCTCATGCGCCATTGCCGTGTGCACGACACCCGGACCCAACGCTATGAGGCCGCCTGCCGGAACATCTATGTTTCCGCTCTCGGTAGTGAGCCTCAGACAGCCACGAATAGTCTGGATACTGATGGGGCCTTCGACATGGTGCGAGGGAAGCGCGGTGCCTTTTTTCAGAGCCACGAGTGTAATTCGCAGGGGTCCCTCCTTGACCAGAGTCTTGCCGGCTCTGCCAGTCTTGGAATCTTCGGCAAATTCTCGCAGCGTGTCATCTTCCGCTCCCAACATGAATGTGAGCCTCTTGCCCGCAAGTCGACGAACTCGAAGCACCGCAGATTTTCTGCTCCCCGTCGCGTTGACTACCTTCTGCATAAAGTCTCCTCCTAGTGTTTCCATTGAATAATTGCGGCTGTTTGCCTCGCTCGTCCTTAAAGGAAGTCATTGACTCCCGGGCCCTACCAGCCAGTTTCGAGTGAGAGCATCACTCATGGTTAGTGT
>QHOF01000391.1 GCA_003219335.1 Verrucomicrobiota bacterium
AAACGCTTGCCTTCGGTCCTTGTTTGTCATTAAGTCGATGAAATCCATGCGCCAATTTTCGAAATCGAACTCGGCATGTCGGCCTCTGTCCGGCCGGATGAGCCGTTACTGGCGCCGCTCAAACTAGGCAAAGCGAAACTTCTGGCTTCTTGCTAGCCCGGCAAAGTTTCGCCGCAGGCCCGAACGTCTTCGGAGTTGCGTTGACGATTCTCTTTTTCGCGCGCCTGCGATCAAACCGAGCCTTGATTCAAATGACCTAATTTTTCCGACGATATGTTGATTGTGATGAAACCCAGCGCGACCGCATCCGAGATTGATGCGGTGGTCGAAGCGGTTCACTCGATGAATCTGCGAGCGCACTCGCTCGCAGGCGCGACGCGGACCGCGATTGGAATCACGGGTAACACCGGAGTGATCGATGGCCGGCGTTTCGAAAGTCTCTCCGGTGTCGCTGAAGTCATTCGCGTTAGCAAGCCGTACAAATTGATCACGCTGGATCTGCGGCCGGAGAAGACAATTGTCCGCGTCGGCGACGCCACGATCGGAGGAAACGAGCTGGCGATCATCGCAGGGCCGTGCGCGATCGAGAGTCGCGAGCAGGCTTTCGCTGTAGCCGATGCGGTCAAACAAAGCGGCGCGCGTTTCTTCCGGGGCGGCGTGTGCAAGCCGCGCACTTCGCCTTACTCGTTCCAGGGGTTAGGCGAAAAAGGCTGGATGATCATGAGCGAGATCCGGGAGCGCTTCGGATTAAAAGTCGTAAGCGAAGCGCTCGACGATTCCAGCGTCGATCTGGTCGAACAGCATTGCGACATCATTCAAATTGGCACGCGCAACATGCAAAATTTTTCGCTGCTGAAGCGCGCGGGTCGCTCCAAGCTGCCGGTGTTGTTGAAACGAGGGATGGCGGCAACGCTGGAGGAGTTTCTGCTCGCGGCCGAATACATCATGGCGGAGGGCAATTACAACGTCATCCTGTGCGAGCGCGGCATTCGCACGTTCGCGCAACACACTCGCAGCACGCTCGATCTTGGAGTCGTGCCGGCGATCCGCCGGATTTCGCATTTGCCGGTGATTGTGGATCCGTCTCATAGCGGCGGGAGCAACTATATGGTAGCCCCATTGGCCCGCGCCGGTGTCGCCGTGGGCGCGGACGGGCTCATGATTGAAGTCCATAACCAGCCGGAGGCCGCGCTTTCCGATGGCGCACAGGCGCTGACGCCCGCCGAGTACGCACAACTGATCAAGGAAGTGCAAGCCATTCACGAACTCACCGCGTCGCCTGCTTAAAACTAATGCTTCTGCTTCTCGATAACTACGATTCGTTCACCTACAATCTGGCCCAGTATTTCGGCGAGCTTGGATTTGAACTGTCCATTGCACGAAACGACGCGATCACCATCGCTGAGATCGCGGCCTTGATGCCGAGTCACATTTGCATTTCCCCAGGACCAGGAACGCCGCGCGAAGCGGGTATCAGCAAAGAAGTCGTCGTCCATTTCGGCAAACAAATTCCCATCCTCGGCGTTTGTTTGGGGCACCAATGCATCGCGGAAGCGTACAGCGGGAAAGTGGTGCCTGCTCCGCGTCTCATGCATGGAAAATCGTCACTCATCTATCACGACAACGCCTCGATATTGTCGGATTTGCCGGTGCCGTTTGAGGCAGGTCGGTATCACTCGCTCATTGTTGAATCCGATTCATTTCCCTCGTGCCTCGAAGTCATCGCGCAAACTGATGGGAACGAGATCATGGCGCTCCGCCATCGCGAATTCCCTGTGTATGGCGTGCAATTTCATCCCGAGTCGATCCTTACACGGGATGGCAAGAAAATCCTGTCCAACTTTCTCGGGCTCAAAAGGTAGATGACCACGACGCCGCTCAATCCATCGCTCGACGAATTCCTTCGCCTTGCTGCTCGCGGCAATGTTGTTCCCGTTTTCGCCGAGTTCATGGCCGATTCCGAGACACCGGTCTCGGCATTCGAAAAACTTTACCGTGGCGGAGGCGATTACGGCTTCCTTTTTGAATCGACAGAAAAGAACGACGTATCGGGCCGCTTTTCGTTTGTCGGAGCAAAACCGCGCGCGGTCATTCGAAGTTACGGTCGCCAGATTCGGCTGCTGGAGCATGGTTCTGAACGGCGTTTCAAAACATCGACCACACCGCTGGATGAAGTCCGCAAGTTGTTAGGGCGTTATCGATTCGTGGGACGGCCCGAGCTATCGCGATTCGCTGGCGGCGCCGTCGGATTCCTTGGCTACGACGCCATCAAGTTTTTCGAACCGACTGTTCCCGCCGCTCCAAACGACGAGTTGCGCCTGCCGGAGATGCTTTTCATGATCACGAGTAGCTTCCTAATTTTCGACCATCGGCTACGCACTTTGAAAGTCGTCGTCAACGCGTTCCTGGAAGACGGCACGCCGGAAGAGGTCTATGCGCGAGTGGGGCAGTCTATTGAGCGGATTGTGCGCAAGCTCACTGAACCAGCCGAGCTGCCTGTCATCTTGATTAACGACGTCAACACGCGGCCGCCGCGCAGCAATTTCCGGCGCGAAGAATTCGAGCGCGCCGTCAACCGGGCAAAGGAATACATTCGCGCCGGTGACATTTTCCAAGTTGTCCTGTCGCAGCGCTTCGAATCCGATTTCGCAGGCAACCCTTTTGATTTCTATCGCTGCCTTCGATTCGTCAATCCGTCGCCATACATGTTTTGTCTGAGATTCGGTGATGATTTTGCGCTCGTCGGCAGCTCACCGGAAATGCACGTGCGGCTTACTGGTGACACGGTTGAGATTCGGCCGATCGCAGGGACACGCCCGCGCGGTCAGACTCCTAGCGAAGACGAAGCGAACGCGCGCGACCTGCTAGCTGATCCCAAAGAGCGCGCCGAACACATCATGCTTGTCGATCCCTCGGGCGCATTGCGCATTTCGGAAGTGTGCGCGTGACAGAATTGATGGGCATTGAGCGGTACAGTCACGTCATGCACATCGTCTCGAATGTGCGCGGACGGCTTCGGACTGGCTGCGATGGATTTGATTTGGTCAAGGCGACATTTCCCGCTGGGACGGTTTCGGGTGCGCCCAAAATCCGGGCGATGCAAATCATCAGTGAGTTGGAACAAACCCGACGCGGCTGTTACGCGGGCGCAATCGGTTATTTCGGATTCGATGGCAACGTCGATTCCTGCATCGCCCTGCGGTCCGCGGTGCTGAAAGAGGGCAAAGCCTACTTTCAAGCTGGCGCCGGAATTGTGGCCGATTCCGACGCGCACCGTGAATACGAGGAAACGGTCAACAAAGCGCGCGCAATGATGCAAGCGCTGGCTTTGGCCGGCGGCTGAATTCAAACGCATGAACTGCGAGCAGATCATCGGCAATGGCGCGTTGCGCGAGGCAACGTCTCGCTTGTTGCGAGGCGAAGATCTGACCGAGACTGACGCGGCAGAATTCTTGGAAGCCCTTCTTGAGCCGGACACGAGCGATGCGCAGATCGCGACCGCGCTAACTGCCATGAGTGCGAAAGGCGAAACGGCCGAGGAGTTCGCCGGCATGGCCGCCGCGATGCGTGCGCGCGCTGTGCCGTTGCCGACGCACCATGCTCGCTTCATCGACACGGCAGGAACTGGATCGAGCGCAGCAAAAACTTTCAACGTTTCCACAGCGGCGGCATTCGTCATAGCCGGCGCGGGCCTGCCAGTTGCAAAACACGGCTCACGCGCGGTCACCTCGCGTGTAGGCAGCGCCGATGTGCTCGAAGCGCTAGGGGTGAACACGGCCGCTTCTTTGGAACAGACTCAACGTTGCTTAAACGAACACGGAATCTGTTTC
>QHOF01000384.1 GCA_003219335.1 Verrucomicrobiota bacterium
GAAGAATTGCAGAAGCGAATCCGACAGCACATACGGGTACACGTGGAAGCAGACCTTCAGGCCGTGCTCTCTCTTGACAAGAAGGCCATTCGTGAATTGCTGGATTCGGTGTTCTCTGACGAAAAGACGTGGGTCGGCATTGCCGCCTTCGTGTACTCATTGATTCAGGGCGGTCCAGTCCTTACAGCTGGTGCCGCTATCTATGCTCTTTCCAGTCTCGGTAGCAAAGCCGTCAAGGCGGCCGCGTCCAGGCGCCAGAAGCTTGAGGTCAGCGACTATGCACTTCTTTACCGTATGCGGCAGTGACCTTCTACGGAACAATGGCTCTGCCTAAACCTCCCGCTTGAGACGGATCTTCGACCCGCTCGCTTCGTTCGCTGGCCTCGTCCGCTCAGCCTTGGCGGTTGAGCCTGTAGAAAAAGTCTCGGACGCAACCGAGTAGAATTTAAACGCGATATGAGCGACGATCTTCCAATTTCCGACGTCGCCGACCAGCTTCACGACGATCTCCTCGTGAAGCGGCTCACAGACAGCGACAACACAGGATTTTCGAACGACTTAGAAAAAGGAGCAAGCGTGGACGAGGTACCGAAAACCGCCTCTGGGGGTTTTTTCTACAGCCTCGTTAGCCGCCTGGGTACACCATGCCCGGAATCGTAGTCGAGATAAAACCAGTCACAGTGGTAATGACCGGTATCGAGTTCATGCAGTATGGCAACCACTATCTTGATGCAGCTGAGTACCTCTACGCGAAAGAACCCGACACCTGGTTTGACCCCCTTCCGTATCAGCTGCTCTGCCAATCTCTCGAGCTATATTTGAAGTCGTTTATTTGGTTAGTCGACCGTCTTAGTCGCAAGACCATAAAGAACAAGTACCGTCACGATATCGTAAAACTGTGGCGCCATGCTAAGGAACGTGGAATCTCCCGCTACTGCAAACCAGCGAAGGCGCACGATCAAACATTAGCGCTACTCGGCCCGTACTATAAAGATCGAAAATTCGCCTATCTTGATCTCTCGATGTCCTGGGAAGGTATCCCGCAAATACGCGCACATCCCGAAGCAAAAAGCGTAATCACGCAGCTCTGCAAAGAACTGAGAAAATCGTTGCACAAGCCAATCCTAAACGCGAGTTAGTATTTTGTAAACAATCCGTCGGAGTCACTCATGAAAAGTTTGTCAAGTGCACCTCACCACCGAACCAGGTTGAACCGATACCTTCGGTTTCATCTTGTGGCGAACCCACCGGAGTGTTAACGGTCTCAAACGACCAAATCGGTCAGTCACTCATTCGTGCTCTTCGGCACATTATTGAATTCGACTCCGGTCTCCTAATCAGGCACTTGAACGGGAAATCAAGGGTCAGAGTTTTACTTGTAGACTTTCTTGCTGCTTCTTTCGTTCATCCCGCACAGGCGTTTTTGAATTCGACCCAACAACTTCTTGCTCGCGATTGCCGCGCCGTCGCGCAGTGCGCGCAGCTTGGCCCGGCGATTTACGGATGGACGCGCGCAGAAAAGGTGGGGGCCAGGTCTTGCAATCACACATATTACTGCATGCCTTCGGGGATGTATTGAATGACATATCCCGCCGGATCATCCATGTAGGTTCCTTGGCTTCCGCTGGGCGTGCGGCCTTTGGCCTCTATTTCGACTGGCTGCCGATGAAGTCGAGCACGGCGCGATTGAAGATCTCCGGCTGCTCCCAGTACGACGAGTGCCCGGCCTCGGGCATCAGCGCCAGCCGGCTGTTCGGAATCTCGGCCGCGATCATTCGCGAGATCGACGGCGGCGTCGACAGGTCCGCAGTGCCGGCGATCAGCAGCGTCGGCAGCTTGAGCTCCTTGAGCTTCGCCTGCGTGATCTCATTCCTGAGCGTTTGCCGATATTCGGAGCCGATCAGCGCCTTGTGCTCGAGCTCCATCCACGCCTTCACGCCGGCAGGGTTTGCTGCTCGGTATGACGGACCGAGCTCGCGAAATTCGGCCGGCATTTTCTCCCAGCCCTCTGGGCGAATGAACGCCGCCGCCACACCGAAGGAATTGCTGGAAATCGTCAGGCTCAGGAGCCGGTCCTAGTAGGAGAACGCGAAGTCCGACGCGATGCTGCCGCCGGCCGCCGACGCCACCACATGAATCGTCCAAGGCCCAGGACATCCGCGAGGTGCCTAAGGTCCTCGGAGCTGATACTTCCAGCGGCAACAGGGACTCGATGCCGAGGAAAAATTTCGCAAAGCGTCTAGATCTTTTCCCACGAAATCAAACAGACGCCCAGAATAACCAAAAGCACGGCGGCGATTTTCCGCAGCGTAAGCTGTTCGACGTCTTTGAGAAACAAGGCCGAGAGCGGCAGGATGAAAAGCGAAGAGCCGTTGATGAGCGGCGACATGAGCGAAACGCGCTCCATGCTAAGCGCGGTGTAGGCGAACACGTAAGAGAGAAAGTTGATGAATCCGGCGGCGGCGAAGAGCGCGAAGCCGCGCCCTACGGATTTGCCGAGCGGCTGTTTTTCCTCAAAGGCGATATAGATGAGAGACATGGTGACGAACGAGGTGGTCGCCGCAATCGCGGCACCCACGATCGGTGAATCGATGTGCAATAGGCCGAAGCGGACCAGGTTGTCGCGGCTGGCGAAGAGAAAGGCGGATGTAAGCGGAAACAAAAGGTCACTCGTGGGCCAAGTCTTGGTCGCGCCCTTCCACGAGAGGGCGATAATCCCGGCAACGATGGAAAATGTGCCGAGA
>QHOF01000008.1:0-6663 GCA_003219335.1 Verrucomicrobiota bacterium
CGTCGCCTCCCTCGCACCAAAGTAATTTCTGGGAAGTGCGCGCGGACGCGCGACAGAGTCTCAGTCGAAACCCGATCGAGAGCGCTCGCGCGTCCAAGGATGGCAGCGTTCACAGGTTTTTTGGGGTGCACCGGAATTTTTTTGCAATGCCGCACGATTTTTTCCTTTGGAATGAACTGAGCAGACATCGCACTAGACTAGTGCGGCCAGAAGGCATGCCTGCGCGTTCTTAAAGAAGACTTCGAAACCAAACTCCACAATGAAAAAACAAGGATAACGAATATGAAAAAACAAATTAAGCCTACCGTTAAAGCGCGCCTCTTTCAGGGTGCGTTTTTGCTCGTGATCCCTTTTCTCCTCAACGATGTGACACCGGTGGTACTGGGACAGGGCGACAGCAGCAACCAATCTTCGACTCACGCAAGGGCGCAATGGGTCTGGCAAAACCCGCTGCCTCAGGGTAATTGGCTCTTTGGAGTCTCATTTACCGATGCAAACAACGGGACAGCTGTTGGTTGGTATGGGACCATCCTCAGGACAACCGATGGAGGACGGAACTGGGTTCTTCAGCCGAGCGGAATCTTGGGAACAAACATTGGGCTTTATGGGGTTTCCTTTACCGATGCCAACACGGGAACTGTGGTTGGCGGCGTCACTGATGCGACAATCCTCAGAACAACCGATGGCGGAGCCAATTGGGTAAGCCAGACGAGTGAAACCAACTACCTTAAGGCGGTTTCATTTACCGATACCAATACGGGAACTGCGGTTGGCGGGTATGGGACAATCGTCAGAACGACCGATGGCGGAGCCAATTGGGTAAGCCAGACCAGTGGAACGACCAGTGATCTTAATGCAGTTTCCTTTAGCGATGCAAACAATGGAACGGCTGTCAGTTGGTATGGGATAATCGTCAGAACAACAGATGGCGGAGCCAATTGGGTTATGCAGAACAGTGGGACCGGCAATTTTCTTTGGGGCGTTTCCTTTACTGACGCAAATCATGGGACAGCCGTTGGCGAACATGGAACCATTCGCGGGACGATAAATGGGGGACGCACCTGGTTTCACGAGACGAGTGGAACAACCAATTTTCTTTGGGGCGTTTCCTTTACAGATGCAAATAACGGAACGGCCGTTGGCGGAACGGCCGCTGATAACGGTGGAACGATCCTTAGAACAACAGACGGGGGGAGTACGTGGGTTAGCCAGATAAGCGAAACTAACAACCTTGTAGGCGTTTCCTTTACTGATGCGAACAACGGGACGGCTGTGGGCTCCTTTGGCGCAATCCTGAGAACAACCAATGGAGGGAACAACTGGCGTAGTCAATCAAGGGCCGTTACGGTCCTTTCGCTCGAGGACGTTTCCTTTACTGATGCAAACAACGGAACGGCTGTTGGCGGAGCAATTGGAGAAAGCACGATTGTCAGAACCACAGATGGCGGAAATACATGGGTTGGCCAGAGAAGCGGGGCGAACAATGATCTCCATGGTGTTTCCTTTACGGATGCGAATACCGGGACCGCTGTAGGTGACTTCGGCACAATCGTGAGAACTACAGATGGAGGGAACAACTGGGTCCGACAGAGGAGCGGAACAAGAGCTGATCTGTGGGGCGTCTCCTTTACGGACACGAATCATGGCACAGCGGTCGGAGGGGGTGCTAATTTCCCTAGCAAGATCCTTACTACAACAGATGGGGGAAGCACTTGGACAAATCAACCACTTAAGTTCTACATTCCTCTTACCGGGGTTTCACGGACGGATGCCAATACTGGAACAGTTGTTGGCGGAGCAGGAATAATCCTAAGAACCACCGATGGAGGGAATAACTGGGTTCAGCAAGCAAGCGGAACGACAGTTGATCTGTTACGGCTGTCGTTTACCGACGCGAATACTGGAACAACTGTCGGTCAATTTGGCACGATTCTTAGAACTACAGACGGGGGCAGTCATTGGGTACCGCAACAGAGTGGAACAACTGATGTGCTCGCCGGAGTTTCCTTTATTGACACAAACCACGGCATGGCTTGCGGCGGTTTGGGTATCATACTACGGACAACAGACGGAGGACAAACTTGGATGCGAGAGAGCACCCCAACACAGTATGGCCTTTCGAACGTTTCCTGCACCGGTCCCGATGTTGGAACGGTTGTGGGTTACGGTGGCAGTATCCTTAGGAGGAAGCCGGTCAGGTGATTTCAATAATAATTGATAAAGGGACCCATTAGAACCCCGAATCGCAAAAGGAGAGTATTATGAAAGTTCGGATTTCTGTTATCATTTTGCTCGCTGCCGCAACCGCTTTCGCGCAGACCTATCCGCCCCCGATTCGGTCGCCACAGGGTCAAACAGTGTTTGGTCCTCTCACGCTTCCCGCGGGTGGAGCGAATGATTTGAGCAAGGAGCAGAGCTTTCAGATCGTCGAGCGACTCAATCATCAGGACGACTTTTGGTCGAATATGCTGGTTGGCGATGCCAACCACAATCACCGACAAGAGATCGTGCTTCGCTCGAAGCCCGTAGACGGCGGCCGGAGTAAGTTCATCTTCTACGAGGACGACGGAACCGGCCATTTCGATCCGGTTTGGTCGATCGACGAGCCCGACGGCGGGCTGCTCGCCATGGCCGACATCGACGGCGATGGCCTAACCGATCTCTTCATTGAAAGGGCCGTGGGCATCTGCAATCATGAATTCGTGCGGTATGAGGCGTCCTCACCTTCGGGCTTTCCGGACGACATCGTTTGGACGGGACAGAAAGAAGGCAACGTCACCGACTTCAACGCGACGATCGCCGACGTCGATGGCGACGGAATTCTCGAGCTCGTGACGACTGACGACAACTTCACCTGCCTTCCTACGTCATTAAAAGTTTTCGAATCCGCGCCGAACGATCAGATGAATTTGATTTTCAATTACGTAGGTGCGGGGCTCCCTGATCTGGGCAATCCCGTAGTCGCGGATTTCGATCTCGACGGACGCAACGAGATCGTCGTCGCCGAGGGACAAGGGGGGAACATCCTCGTGTTCGAAGGCGTGGGCAACAACTCGATTGTTTTTTCCGGCATGCTTTCGCATTCGCTTTATAACGCCTATCAACTTGCTCTTGTGGACATGCAGACCCCCGAAGGACGACCGATAGTCGTGCTCGCCGGGCAGGCCGGAAATGGCGACTACCGCGCGCGCTCGTACGAGATGCTTTCCGACAACGTCCTTACGCAGACGAGCGAAACGCGCGTTCCGAACAATTGCCTCGGCTCGATTCCACAGATTGCCGCCGCAGATCTTTTCGGCACGAGGAGACAGGAGATCATCCTCGACCGGCTCTGCGACCCAGTGCCGATCTACACCGTCGGCCCGCGCGGCGCACTGACGCTTTACGAGACTCAATCGATCGTCGAGAGCGTCGAAGTCATCGGCACGCGCAAGACGCCGGTTCACTCGGGTGCCATCGCCATAGGGACCGCCGTCACTTCGTCGAGCCCCAAAGGAAAAACTCCCGTTCTCGAGCTCCAGTAAACAGAAAGGAATTCGCCTTGCGCGGCATCTTGATTTCGACAAACCGAGCAAATCACGGGATGATTTGCGGCGGTTTTGATATCATCCTCCGGACAACAGACGGAGGAGAAAATTGGGTGCCTGAGACCAGTGGAACAAACTACGATCTTTCGAGAATCTCCTGCACCGGCGCCCGTAACGGAACGATTGTGGGCTACGGCGGCAGCATTTTAAGGAGAGCAGCCGTCAGGTGACATTTTTGGACGAGCGCGGAAGGCCTGACATCGACGGAGATTGCGAAGAAACTGGTGGAGTACGGAATTTTCGTTTCACATGGCGACTTCGACGCAATGACCGTCGTCGAGCGATTGGGCCAAACTCTGCATGGACCGGTTCGTGCCGGGTGCGCCTGCTACACCACGCGCGACCAGGTGGAGCGGTTGCTCGCCGGAGTGCGGCAAATGGTGGCACCGTAGCCACCGCTGAGCTCTACGTTAGCCAAAAGAATGAGTATTCGCCTGTCCGATGACTGTTCGGAAGTCGATTGGGATGCGCTAGCGCTTGTGTTCACGCATGCGCCTCTCGGCGAGCGCACGCCGGAAAAACTACGGGACGCATTCACCAATAGTTCGGTGCGATGCTTTGTCTGGAATGCTGGCCAGCTCATCGGCGCTGGTCGCGCTATTACCGATGGCGTGACCTATGCAGCTATCTTCGACGTTGTCCTGCTGCCAGAATTCCAGAAGAAAGGCATCGGCGCGCAGATCATGGAGCATCTCGCGGCCGCTGCAAAAGCGCCAAACATCATCCTGCATGCAGTTCCGGGCAAAGAGGACTTCTACCGAAAACTCGGCTATCGAAAGATGAAGACAGCGATGGCTCGATTTGCGAATGCCGATAAGCAGAAAGCTCTTGGCTACATCGAATGACAGAAAGGGCTAACTAAGCGCTAAAGCCGCAGCTCATCTTTAATGTTGGGCGGCAGCGCCGTGCGCATGAAGATATGCCAAGCAAACACGCCGGAACAAATCGCTCTTTCGCGCAAATTGTTCGAAGAGTACGCCGTCTGGCTTGGCATAGACTTGTCGTATCAGGGATTTGCCGCCGAGTTGACTGGTTTGCCCGGCGTTTACGCCCCGCCACGTGGACGACTGCTTCTGGCCCTGGCGGGGAGCGAGACGGCCGGCTGTGTCGCGTTGCGACCCCTCGCGGAGGGTGTTTGCGAGATGAAGCGGTTGTTCGTGCGCTCAGCTTTTCGCGGTCAGGGCGTTGGCAGGCTACTCGCGAAGCGGATTGTTAAGGAGGCACGCGGCATCGGATATGGGACGATGAAGCTGGATACATAGCCTCAGATGCAAGCGGCCATTCCGCTCTACGAGGCGCTTGGATTTACTCGATGCGCTGCCTATTATCAGACGCCATTGGCGGACACTGTTTTCATGGAGTTGCATTTGTGACCGTAGTGCTCAACAAATTACCGGAGTTAACGGGTCGAACGATGACCGACGAAACCAAGAAACTCGCTCAAACAGGTCCGGCGCTGACGATCGGAATGGTCTTGTTTCCGGGCCTCACGCAGCTCGACCTAACCGGTCCATACGAAGTCTTCTCGCGACTGCCTGGGACTAAGGTGTGCCTTGTGGCGGGAACGTTAATGCCGATCCAGAGCGAACGCGGCTTGATGATATCCGCTGACGCGACGTTCGAGAGCGCGCCCGCCCTGGACGTCATTTGCGTGCCGGGCGGTCCCGGCGTTGACTCCATGATGGAGGATGAACTCTTGCTCCAGTTCCTCCGCGAGCGTGCGCCGAGTGCGCGGTATGTCACATCGGTTTGCACGGGCGCGTTGGTGCTGGGCGCGGCCGGTCTGTTACGGGGATATCGAGCAACCACGCACTGGCTGTCACATGAGTTACTGGCGCTGTTCGGGGCGATGCCCGTTAACGAGCGGGTCGTCATCGACCGGAACCGTATTACTGGTGGCGGAGTGACGGCCGGAATCGATTTCGGACTGACAGTGGCCGGAGAGGTATTCGGAACGGCGGTAGCGCACGAGATTCAGCTGATGCTTGAATACAATCCCTCGCCGCCGTTTGCCAGTGGCTCGCCGCACAGCGCGCCCAAAAGCGTGGTGCGACGCGTGACCGATGCGCGCGAGGCCGCTCAATCGAGACGACGCGCGATCGCGGAACGCGCAGCGGCGCACCTTGGCTTTGTTCAAATTACGACCGATTTTCTAACCGGAAACAGCAGGCCCTTGCAACGCTGAATTAGATGAAAAGTAATTCGTGATGCTTTACGAACTTTCGCCTAATGATAGGTAGGCCACTAGAAACCGAGCTATGTTGCCAGATCAAGAACTTCTCGTTCCCGATTCGAAACGCGAGGAACTCGAACTTATCTGTGACATGGAGCGAGGTGAGGCGCCAAGCTTTGTCATACCGTATTCAATAGAAAAACATCACTCGGAATTTGCGAGGCCAAACGTCGTGTACAAGTCGGTTTGGTGCGATGGTCAGCTTATTGTTTTTTTCATTTTGGTTTGGAGCGAGATGCTCGAAACGTCGAGTTTCGCAGAATAGTTGTGTCCAAGCCGGGTTGCGGCTACAGAAAGAGGATCGTCAAAATGGTTGATCAGATATGCCGCAGCGAATTCGGCAGACTTCGCTGTGGTTGGACGTATTCGAGACTAACCTGCGGGCACAACATGTTTATGAGCAGTGCGGCTACCAAAGGTTCGCAAGTCCGAACACGAAGGAAGAAGATTACTCCTGTATGAAAAGGTGCTCTAACAAATCACTGCAGGCAACCGCCGCCACACAGGTTAGTTGGATCGGAGTTGGCAATTTGATTGTCACAGTTGCATTTCGGAGTCAGTCTTCAGCGGCTGTGGCTGAGTTCTGACGTTGGGCGTTTGGCGGAGACTCCCTTGAGTAGTACTAATCTCTCCGAGCTACCGAAAGATCTACCGCGTCCCGTGGACGACGGTGCAGCAAATCATCTCCGCGGTATGAGTCTGCCCAAGGTTGCATTTCAGGCGACAAACGACGCAATGGTTGATCTTGCGTCCGTCCCGGCGCGCGTTGTGATCTATATCTATCCGATGACTGGCCGTCCTGGAGTGCCGTTGCCGAATGGCTGGGAGGGCATACCGGGGGCT
>QHOF01000008.1:6701-18365 GCA_003219335.1 Verrucomicrobiota bacterium
TGTTCGGATTGAGCACACAGACCACGGAGTATCAGAAAGAGGTGCGGGACCGACTGCGTCTTCCTTTTGAGTTGTTGAGCGACAGGGGACATAGTCTGAAGAGGTTGCTCCGTTTACCCACGTTTACCGTTGCGGGTATGGAGCTGTACAAGCGGCTGACGCTCATTGTCGAGGATGGACGGATACAAAAGGTTTTCTATCCTGTTTTTCCTCCCGACCAAAACGCCGAGGAGGTTCTCACTTGGTTGCAACAAAACGCCCAACAGGCCGCTGCAGGGGACACGCTAAAAGCGGAGCGCCCCTGAGCTCAATCGTCGCCAATCTGAAGTAAAGCTTGCCCGTTGCCCGAGGGACGACGGGCAGCATTTCGCGAGTCATTGCGTCGCCATCCGGCCATCGTGCCCTGCACACCGATAATCATTTACTCGGTTTCTTGATCACGTACTTTACGCTGAGATGCGGTGGGTGGTTCCCGAACACCCGTTTCACCACACCGTTTCTGATTGCGCCAATTTTCTCCATGGCCTTTTGGGACCGAATATTATTTTGTCCGACAAGAAACACCACGGTCTCAACAAACTTGAAGGCGTGAGCGAGCATTAATTGTTTCATCTCCCGGTTGTAACGCCCGCCCCAATATTCTCGCGCCAGAAACGTCCATCCAATTTCAATCTCCGATTTTTCCGGATCGTAACCGTAAAACCGCGTCGATCCGATGATTTGTTGACTCTTCCTATCAATCACGACAAAAGCCCCACCGGATTCCAGTGCTTCTCTGAAGAAAACCTTGAAGACATCTTTCTTGTAGCGATCGCTATCCGGATGCTGTTCCCAGATGAGCGGATCAAACGCGACGGCAAACAGATTGTCCCAATCTTCAGGCGTCAGCGGCCGAAGATCAATCAGTTTACCTGTGAGATGCGGTTGAAGATCAAACGACATTTCTGTTCCCGTCAGCTTAACCACGAATGAACACGAATTCGAATCGGCAGGTTTTTCGTCCATGTCGCTGAATTGATTTTTCGAGAAAACTGGTTTCTAAATTACAAGCGCGATTTGCAAATCGCAGCATGAGTCTGAGGATTTCAGGATGAAAATCTGCGCCGTCCAAATCCGACCGATTGCAGGCGAAATCGCTGTAAATATTGTCAGGCATTTGAACTTCATCGAATTTGCCATTGCCCAAGAGGCAACTTGGTCTTCTTCCCCGAGCTGTCACTCACAGGCTGCGAGCCGCGCCTCGCGAAGTCGCTCGCCACCGACAAGACCGATCACCGACTCGATAAATTTCAGCAGCGCACCGACGCACACAACATCATCATTGGAGTGGGACTGCCAATCTCTGCGGAATCTAAGGTGCAAATTGGAATGGTTTGGTTTGCCCCGAACGCGCCTCGCCGTGACTATGCGAAGCAGCAGTTACAAGATGACGAACTGCCTTTTTTCGTTCGAGGCAACGGTCAACTCATGTTGAACGCGGCAGGCCACACGCTCGCGCCCGCGATTTGTTTCGAGTCGTTGCAGCCGAAGCACGCCGAAGACGCCGCGAACATGGGCGCGGATATTTATCTGGCCAGCGTAGCTAAACCGGCACGCGTAATGGCCAAAGCAGTGCTGCATTACCCTGCCATCGCTCGCAAACACAAGTTGCATGTAATCATGGCTGATTGCGTAGGACCGAGCGATAACTTCATGAGCGTCGGGAAATCTGCCGCCTGGAACAATCGTGGCGAACTCCTCGCTCAGATGGATAGTGAATCGGAGGGAATCATCATCCTGGACACGGCCACTGACCAAGCGAGTATCCATGAATCGCTGGGCACATGACAACGCTTGCTAACAAGATCACTGGAGCGAACGCGGACGGGCGACGTCGGTTGCCAATGTGGACGCGCTTGGCCGTCAGCGCCGCTCAGTTCTATCGTTAGATCGTGAGCATGATAGTTATTGCACAAATGCAAACAGCGCCCCCTCCTGCACCGTCTTTGATTGGCGTCCTTTTTCCATGGCTTTTTCTCGGTTTTATCATGGGTGCGGCCTGATCATTCGGCTCGCCGAGCCGCACGACGCAGAGGCAATTGCTGCTACACTGCGAGCAGCGTTTGCCGAGTTCGAACAACTGTATACGCCGGCTGCGTTTAGCGCGACGACGCCGGGCGCGAACCAGCTTGCCGAGCGCTTTGCTGAGGGGCCGATCTGGATTGCCGATCTCGCCGAGACGGCCGTCGGCACTGTCTCCGCGGTGCCCCGTGGCCTTGAACTCTACATTCGGAGTATGGCTGTTCGCCCGGCAGCCCGAGGGTTCGGCATCGGTGCCCGGCTTCTTGGGACGGTCGAGATCTTCGCTGCCGACCGTCAGTATCGCCGACTACTGCTCGACACTACCCCCTTTTTGGTAGCGGCGGTTCGCCTCTACGAAAGCCACGGCTTTCGGTACACCGGCGAGAAGCCAGATCTTTTGGGCACCCCGCTCGTCACGATGGCCAAGGACGTCACGGGACAAGTTACGGCTCTTTGAAATCGCCCGCGTTGCTGTAAGTTTCAATCACGTTGCGCGCATCATCGCTGGAAAAACAAAACCAACGAGCAACAAGGAAGAGGAAGCGCTCCAGAAAAAAAAACCGTCTGGACTGATGCCTGGCCAATGGCCGGCGGCTGACCGATGAGGAAGTGCTCATATATAACAGCTTGATGAGCAAGCGAGGCTGGCACAATGACGACACCGAGGTTTTATTCCTGAGATGATCAAGAAGTACGGCTTGCCAGATGATGGCAGTGTGCTGACAGAGTTTGGCCTTATCGAGATGGATTAGGGGTGTTGGTATCCCGATATGTGGAGCGATGCTTGGAAGTGAACACCGTACCACCTGGTAACTTTTTCGATTACTATGAAGTTAATGAAGGACGAAAATCGTGAAGGCCCAACCAGTCGCTCCAGTGAATCGCCACAGCAGCACATTCGGCGTCGCAGCCATCGCTGAGCTCTATGTTAGGCCGCGACTGAACGTTCGCTTTCGTACCAGGAGAAAGAAGGGGCATGGAGGTTTGTTTGATTGAGGTCCCCTATATGGTCGGTGATGACCGTCATGGCGTAAGCAAGGGACCACAGCGCTTCGCGCAAGCGGGAGCCGGACTACTGGCGGCCAGAGGCGTTGCTGTCACCCGGGAGCGCGTGGAGCGTGGCACGCCGTTTGGCGATAGTGCGAGCGCATCATTGGTGGTCTGCAAAAGCTCGCATCGATCGTGCGGAAGGCCATAACAGCGGGCCAGCTTCCCCTCGTCTTGGCTGGATCTTGCGATCCCAGCAAGGGGCATCCTGTCTGGCTTCGACCATTCGCACTGTGGTGTGGTCTGGATCGACGCGCATGGCGACTTCAACACACCCGAAACGACAATCAGCGGCTTCTTTCCTGGCATGTCCCTGGCCGTGATCACAGGACACTGCTACCAGAGTTACTGGGCGCAAATCGGTAACAACTCCCCGATTCCGGAAGCCGCGACGCTCATGTTCGGTGTGCGCGACCTGGATACAGCGGAGTGCCAAGGTCTCCAACGCTCTGCCATTCAGGTGGTGAACTGGCGTGAGGGAAAGCCACAGGCGGATGTGCTAGGTTCCCTCGATGTATTGGCGAAGCGCGTGAAGGAGGTCTATCTCCATGTCGATATGGATGCCTTCGATCCGCAAGTCGCTCCGGGCGTTGTGGATCATCCGGTCTCAGGCGGGCTTTCTTTGTAGGACATGGAAGCGGCCATTCGCGCGGTGGCAGTTCGCTTCCCCATCCGGGCTGCTGCTCTGGCGACGTATAATCCTGATCGGGATGAAGACGACAAGACATTGTGCGCTGGGTTAGGCATCATCGAACTGGTTGCAGAGTGCGCCTGCGACGTGCCGGGGCGGCAATTTATGCCCAACCCGTCAGGCGCATCTACGCGCTCTCTGTAAAGAACGTCAATGGTCCCATCTGACACCTTCACGCCGCTGCGAGAGCAGCTTAATTACTACCGTGCGCGAGCTGGTGAGTATGACCAGTGGTGGCTCCGCCAGGGGCGCTACGACCACGGCGAGGCGCTCAGCGCCCTGTGGTTTGCGGAGGCTGCGGAGGTTTCCTCGGCCCTCTCAGCGTTTCAAGCCTGTGGGGCGCGTGCTCGAGCTTGCCTGTGGCACCGGTATCTGGAGCGAGCAGTTGCTCCTCTCCGCCTCGCATCTGACGGCGCTAGATGGTCCGCCTGAGATGCTCACCATCAACGCCGCCGCTCGGCTGCAGCAATCAGCGCGAGCTCGCTACATCCACGCGGATATCTTTGCTTGGCGGCGTGAGGAACAGTTCGATGTGGTTTTCTTTGGCTTCTGGCTTTCACATGTGCCGCTGGAGCGTTTCACTGCGTTTTGGCAGCTCGTAGGCTCCTGCCTCGCACCCGATGGCCGCGTTTTCTTCGTCGATTCCTGCCATGAGCAGACTTCAACGGCCGTGGATCACCGCCTGCCGGAGGCCGAGGCTACCGTGCTGCGCCGCCGCCTTAATGACGGACCGGAGTTCCAGATCTACAAGGTCTTCTATGACCCAAGAGAGCTGACGGAACGCCTGCACAAGCTTGGCTGGCATTTCGACATCCGGCAGACCGAGCACTACTTTCTCTACGGCACTGGCCACTAGCTTGCCAGTGGCTCGCCGAACAACGCGCCCAAAACGTGGTGCGACGCGCCTTACGCGCGGTAACGCGCAGGCGTCATTAAGCATCATGGAGGATTAGGAGCAGCACGCTGCGCTGTCCAAGACACCGCAGCACAACGTTTCCACCTCATCAGCGCGATTCTGCGGGCAGAATCGGCAACTCCAATTTCTCCGTGTGACGAACGATCGTGAGCGTGGCGCTGACGCCAATTTGTTCGCCCACCAGAACCTTGTGCAGATCGTGCACGCTTCCGATGGACTGACCATTGAACGCCACGATCAAATCGCCCTCGCGCAAGCCCCCGTGCTCAGCGGGACTGTTCTTCTCGATTGAAACAACAAGCACAGCGGTCTCGAGCGGCAGACCGTAAAATCGAACAATCCGCCGATGAATTGGCACGTTCTGTCCGGCTACACCGATATAGCAGCGCCGGATTCGTCCGTCACGGATTAACCATCCAGCGACCAGCTTCGCGGTGTTACTGGCGATGGCGAAACAGATGCCTTGCGCGGGTCGGATCATTGCCGTGTTTACGCCCACCACTTCGCCGGCTGAATTGACCAGTGGTCCGCCGGAGTTGCCCGGATTCAACGCAGCATCGGTCTGAATGATGTTGTCGATCAACCTTCCCGATTGCGCGTGCATCGAGCGGCCGAGCGCGCTGATCACACCAGCCGTGACGCTCGCTTGAAAACCCAGCGGATTTCCAATCGCGACCACCAGCTGGCCGACTCGCAAATTTTCGGAGTCCGCCAGACGCACGTGAGTGAGCTGCGGTGCATCGATTCGAATAACGGCGAGGTCGGTGTCTGGATCGTCGCCTGTCACTTGGGCCGGATATTCGCGTCCATCCGGCAGGGTTACAATCATCGCACTGGCGTCGTGAACGACGTGGCTGTTGGTCAGGATGAATCCATCGGGCGTGATCACGAACCCGGAGCCGTTTCCGCTGAGTTCGCGCGTTCCGCGCCGTAGCTTGACGCGTTGTTTGACGTCGATGTTCACGACGGCCGGGGCCACACGCGCCACCGCACTCACTACGGTGCGCGAATACGCATCGAGCAAGGCGGAATCGTCCCGCGCTGCGGACACCGCTTCAGGTTCCTCGCGCGCTAACTTTTCACCACCTCCAGCATCCGCCTCGTTTAAGAGAAACTCGGTCGCGGCGGCGTTCTTCTTCCAAACAGATGTGATAGTCACGGCTTAAATTTTCGGATGTTGAAAACTCATAGTCAACTACAGACGATCCACAACTATACACACCGGATGGAAAGTTACTCTCTAGTTGCACCTGTCGCGGAATCGGATTACACAAAGCGATGGCAAAGACGTCTTCTTCTGCCCCGTCCGTTATGGACGCGCAATGCCCGTCCCGGCTCGTGCTGGACCGGATCGCGGATAAATGGACTGCGCTTATCATCCAGATTCTCGCGCGCGGGACGATGCGCTATGCTGCGCTCCAACGCGAGATCGGCGGCATTTCGCAAAAAATGCTTACCCAAACATTGCGCAGCCTCGAGCGCGACGGATTGGTGCAACGCACCGTGCACCCGGTCGTGCCGCCAAAAGTAGAATATTCACTCACCAGATTAGGCCGAACCTTAATTGATCCGTTACGTGCGCTATGTCGCTGGTCGGAAAAACATCTTGCCGAGCTTCAGGGAAATCGCGCGCGGGCGAAGGCCAAAGCTGTAGCCGCGGTCGCCGACCGCGGTTGATGGGGTATCGTTCGCGGAGCCGGAGTCACCGACGCCGGCTACAGCAATCACCGATCTGACGATGCACGAGTCAGAAATCATCGTCCTTTTATTTGCTTTAGTGGCTGTCCTGGCCGTGCTGGCGCACAGACTTGCGCTGCCGTATCCGATCGTGCTCGTGATCGGGGGACTCGCCGTGAGTTTCCTGCCGCGATTGCCGGAGGTGAAGCTCAATCCGAACGTCGTCTTTTACTTCATTCTCCCGGCGCTCCTTTATCCGGCGGCGTTGTTTACGTCGTGGCGTGATTTTCGGCGAAATCTGCGGATGATACTCCTGCTGGCAATCGGCCTGGTACTGACGACGACGGTGGCGGTTGCCTGCATCGCCCACACCATTGTGCCGACACTTTCCTGGGCGGCTGCTTTTGCGCTTGGCGCGATTGTCTCGCCGCCAGATGCAGTTGCGGCCACGGCGATCATTCGCCGGCTTGGCGTTCCCCATCGGATACAGGCAATCCTGGAGGGCGAGAGCCTGGTAAATGATGCAACTGCGCTGGTCGCCCTGCAGTTCGCGATTGGGGCACTCGTCACGGGGACTTTCTCGCCCAGTTACGCGGCGGCTCGGTTTGTCTGGGCAGCGGCTGCCGGCATCGGATTCGGGTTGCTTGTTGGTGCAGCGATGCGCTGGGTGCAAAGCCATCTCGATGATCCGCCAATCCAGATCACAATTTCTTTGGTCACTCCATTCATCGCTTACCTGCCAGCAGAACGCCTGCATGCCTCGGGCGTTCTGGCGACGGTGGCCGCGGGGATTTTTCTCGGTTGGCATTCGCCGCTGATGATCAGCGCCCGAACGAGGCTCCAGGCTTATGCGTTTTGGGAAACGATCATGTTCCTTCTCAATGGTTTCGTTTTTATCGTCATTGGTCTGCAACTTCCGGGAATCCTGCGCACGTTGAATCGCGAATCGCTCACCGGCGCGGTCGTTAGCGCGATCATTATCTGCGCCACGGTCATTTTAGTCCGTTTTGCTTGGGTGGCACCGACGGCGTATCTGCCGCGTCTGCTCGGCAGCAAACTTCGGACGCGCGATCCCATTCCCTCGTGGCGGCATATTGTCATCGTCAGTTGGGCGGGTATGCGTGGTGTTGTTTCGCTGGCGGCGGCATTCGCGTTGCCGCTGGCGTTAAGTAATGGCAGACCATTTCCGGGGCGGGATTACATTTTGTTTTTCGCGTTCTCAGTGATCCTGGCCACCCTGGTGCTGCAAGGTCTGACGCTGCCACTCTTGATTCGGAAACTCGGAATCACACATGACGGAGAGACGGATGAAGAGGAACGCCGCGCGCGCCTGGAAGCCAACAAGGCAGCAATTGAATCGATCGAGAAGCTGCGGGCCAACGGCAAGTTTTCTCCGGACGCGATAGGTCGCTTGCGTGCGGAATACGATGAGCGGATGGAGCAGCTGGAACTTTGCGCTCAGAATCCCGACGACTGCCGCGGCGAGATCGCAACACC
This sequence comes from Verrucomicrobiota bacterium, assembly GCA_003219335.1. Classification (GTDB taxonomy): domain Bacteria; phylum Verrucomicrobiota; class Verrucomicrobiia; order Chthoniobacterales; family UBA10450; genus Udaeobacter. Next base: position 14,591 of record QHOF01000008.1, read on the forward strand.
GCAATATCAGCGTTTGCAACGCGAAGCGCTGCGCGTTGAACGAAAAACCATCATCCGTTTGCGAAACGGGCGGGTGATTAACGATGACGCATTACGCCGAATTCAGCGCGACCTCGATCTGGCAGAAGCACGTTTAACGGGTCCCTAATTTTCCGAACCTGGCGATAAACCAAAGCCATCAAAGGCCGTAGCGTGCCGGCCATTCTTTGGCCGGGCCTCCCAATCGCGCTGCGCAGGCTTTCAGTTCCTTCTTGAAAAAGTGAGCCAGATGGGACCGCACCTGGTTCGTGAGCGGTAGCTTTTCCATCCCGGCCCAGGTGTTGTAATCCGCCTTCAACCGGTCGCATGGCTTGTCCGGATCGGCGCCCAAGAAATCGAAGATGGAGCGTCGCAGTTCAGTCGGATCCCTTTGCAGGTCATCAAAGAAATAAATGCGAAACCGGTCTGGATGAACGTAGCGTTTCCATCGCATGACGACCGCGCTGGGATACGAGCGCAAACGCATCCCTCGACGGAGCAAATTCCGATGGACTTCGTCAATATCCGTCACATCAAACGGTTCAATCTGGCGGGAGCGCACTTCCATGGACAAATGCGACCACACGCGCTCCACCGGATCACGGGCTAGAAAGAGCACCTTTAAGTTTGGGAAATAGCCGACGATTCGCCGAATGACTTTGCTGCTGAGCGTCGAATAGTTTGGCGAAATATCACCGGAGAGAAGCGATCCCTTGGGTTCGAACAGTCGAGCATAATTCTCAAGGTCAATGGACGGTTCGGCGCTGAGGCTGCTTAGGGCCTCCAAAAAGAGACGATCGCGCTCGTCTCTGCAGCGCGGAGAAGCTGAGCGTTGAACCCTGCTCAGTTGATCAAAATAATGCAGTTCTTTAACAGGCGGCATCCAGAAATCCGGATGGGAGTCGACCTGCTGATAAAGCCACGTCGTTCCGCCTTTGTGGGCTCCGACACACATGAAATCAGGCCCCGCATTGCGCTTTTCTTTTTTATCGCCGCCGTGCCTACTGCGTGCTTTAGATCGCCAAGCCCAATGCACCCTTCCACTATTCTCTTTCCCCTACCGAAAACGCAAGAATGTGAATTCGACTCGTAATCATCGAGGACGAAACGTGGCAGCGATGCCACCAAATTTTGCGGCAATGCTGTGATTGCCTCTTGAGATCGCCGGCCGATAGCGCGAGCGGCTAACCATTAGAATTGTTTTGCATCGCATGCCAATCTTGTCCTATCCTAAAATCTGTAGCTTATGGACGTCAGTGGCACCATCCGCACGATCTTGAGTCACAAAAGCGGCGATGTTTTCTCGATTTCGCCGGAGGCAACGGTTTTCGAAGCGATTGAAATGATGGAGGCCAAGAATGTCGGCGCGCTTTTGGTCATGGAGCGGGAGCAAGTGGTCGGCATCATTTCCGAGCGCGACTACACCCGCAAAGTGATCCTGCGCGGCAAACGCTCCCGGCAAACGAAGGTCGCCGAGATCATGTCAACCAATCTGACTGTCACGCATCCGCGCGAGCCGGTCGAAAATTGTCTGCGTCTGATGACGGACAAGCATATTCGTCATTTGCCAGTGCTCGATGGCGACAAAGTCGTGGGCGTCATTTCCATTGGCGATCTGGTCAAGCACGTCATTTCCTGCCAGAGCGCCGCGATCGCGCACTTGGAACACTACATCCACGGCGGATACCTGGGATAAAATCAAATCCTGTAGGGCGTCCGACGGGGCGGACGCCGACCCGGTGGCGTTTCACAGAATGGAGCCGCGGGGACGCGAGCGACATAGACGGGCAGCCCATCTGGGCGAGAGAGCGGGAGCGAACGAGTCAAACGCCCTACAATTTCCAAACTGTTTTCCCGCCGACAATCGTTCGCACCGCGCGGCCTTTTAGCTTCCAGCCGTCGAATGGCGAATTGCGTGAGGTCGATTGAAACTGATCGACCCTGACTGTCCACTCCAACTCCGGATCGATCAGCGTTACATCAGCTTTCGCACCGGCTGATAACGTGCCTGCATCAATCCCCAACAACCGCGCCGGCTCGATGGTGTACATCTCGATCAGGCGGCCGATGTCGATCTTGCGATGTTTGTGCACGAGTAGATCGAGAAATAATCCGAGCTCCGTCTCCAGCCCGATTATGCCAAAGGGCGCGGCATCGAATTCCACTTCCTTTTCGAAATCGGCATGCGGCGCGTGATCGGAACAGAGGACCGACAACGTCCCATCGGCGATTCCCTCCAGCAGCGCATCCACATCTGTCTGCGAACGCAACGGCGGGTTCATCTTGTAGTTCGTGTCGAAATTTTGGATCGCTTCGTCGGTTAACGCGATGTGATGCGGGCAAACTTCGCCGCTGATTTTCACGCCGCGCGCCCGCGCTTCACGAATCAGCCGCACGCTGCCGGCGGTCGTGACGTGCTGGCAATGAATGTGGTGATCGCAAAGTTCCGCGAGCAAGACGTTGCGCATCACCATCGCTTCCTCGCCCATCGCCGGCCAGCCGGGCAACCCGAGCAGTGTGCTCCAGTAGCCTTCGTGCACAACGCCATTGCCAACCAGATCATAATCCTGACAATGATCGAGCACGGGCACACCAACCATGCGCGCATACTCCACCGCGCGCCGCATCACCTCGTGATTTTGCACGCAATGACCGTCGTCGGTGATCGCAACCACTCCGGCCTGTGCGAGTGAACCGATGGACGCGAGTTCTTCACCTGCGAGATTTTTTGAAATCGCGCCCGTCGGCAAAACGTTCACGCACGCCACTGCCGCCGCGCGAATCCACGCGATCGTACTGGGATTATCGGCTGCCGGCGAAGTGTTCGGCATGCAAACGACCGTGGTAAATCCGCCGGCTGCAGCCGCGCGCGCGCCCGATTCAATCGTTTCTTTGTGACTGAATCCCGGCTCGCGCAGATGCACGTGCACGTCGATCAAACCGGGAGCGACGATAAGATTACGCACGTCGATTTCTTCAATTTCTGACTTCTGATCTCTGATCTCTGACTTCTCCGCGATTTTCTCGTCGGCGATGTAAAGATCGGCGATTTCATCCCGCTTGTTCGCGGGATCGATCACCCGGCCATTGCGAATGATGGTCGCGGTCATGTCTGGGGAGCACACGCGTCTCGCGTGTTGGCGAGCGCGTCCTCGCGATCGCGAACTTTTATTGGAACTTCGCCAGGCGGAGCGAAACGATGCCGAGGGAAAGCCTGTTTCGGCGCGACGCCGAAACCAGCACGCGAGACGCGTGCGCTCCTCAGAATCGCGCGCGCCAGCCTGATCACGCCGAAATCCCTCCGCACAAATAAAGCACGGCCATGCGCACGGCGAGACCGTTGGTGACCTGATCCAGAATGACGCTTTGCACTCCGTCCGCTACATCGCTGTCGATCTCGACCCCACGATTGATTGGGCCCGGATGCATGATCACGCAATCCGGTTTCAACAGTTTTGCGCGTTCTTTCGTGAGGCCAAACAACCGGATGTATTCGCCGAGGCCAGGGAAATATTCTCTGTGCTGGCGTTCATGCTGAATCCGCAAAAGGTTCACGACATCGGCTTTCGGGAGCACGTCATCGATCTTGTGCGAAACTCCGACGCCCAGTTTTTCAAACTCGCGCGGAACGAGAGTGCTCGGCCCTACGAGCGTGACGCGCGCGCCAAGCTTGAGTAGGCCGAAAATGTTCGAGCGCGCGACGCGGCTGAACAAAATGTCGCCGATGACGGCCACGTGCAGCCCGCCGATTTTTCCT